>NZ_CAWURG010000002.1:0-119370 GCF_963924895.1 uncultured Sphaerotilus sp. | reverse complement strand
CTTCACGACCCACACCGGGCCGCCCAGCTTCTGGGCGGCTTCCACCGCCTCTTGCACCGTGAACGCCGGGTAGCCGCGCGGCACCGGCACGTCGAACTGGCGCAGAACTTCCTTGCCTTGGTATTCGTGGATCTTCATCGGGGTTTGCTCCTCGGGATGGCGGAGAGTTTCGGGGTGTTGAAACTGGGGGACTGGGGTTGCGGAGTGTGACGCGCGGGCGGACTCTGCGACTTCAAACTGACCTCAAGCTGAGACATGTCACACAGTTCCGCTGCGACAGCCTGTCTCAGCCTGCAGCAGCGGCGAGGCCATTGTCGAAATGGGCGCGCATGAGCCGCGTGGCCAGCGCGCCGTCGCGCCGCTCCAGCGCGTACATCAGGGCGCGGTGTTCGTTGAGGGATTCTTCGGGCCGCCCCTGCTTGAACAGCGAGTGGTGGCGGTTGAGCTTCATCACCTTGCGCAGGTCGGCCACGATCTGCTGGCGCCAGCGGTTGCCGGCGATCACCAGCAGCTGGATGTGGAAGGCCTCGTTGGTCGCGAAAAAGAACTCGCGCTGGTGGACTTCGCGCTCCAGCCGGTCGTGCAGTCCGCGCAGCTGGGCGAGATCTTCGGGCGAGGCGTTGCGGGCCACGTCACCGGCGGCATCGCTCTCCATCAGCGCGAGCAGGTGGTAGACCTGCCGGACATCGTCGCTGGACATCTCGGTGACGTAGGCGCCGCGGCGCACCTTCATCGTCACCAGCCCCTCGACCGCCAGCACCTTCAGCGCCTCGCGCAGCGGCGTGCGGCTGATGCCGAGTTCGGCGGTGAGCTTCTGCTCGTCGATCCAGCTGCCGGGTTCCAGCTCGCGGTTGAAGATCTGTTCGCGCAGGCGCTCGGCCACGTCCTGGTAAAGGGCGCGCGGGGCCAGAGCCGTGTCGAGGGCGGGAGTGTTCACGGGCGGTGTGTCAGAAGAGTGTCAGAGCAGCGTCAACATTGAATTCATAATTATGCATCATGTATCATGAGCGAACCAGCGCCAGGAACACAACATGTCGAACAGCACCTCGAACAACCCCGAATTCCAGCCAGCCTCGCTCGCTCAGTGGACCAAGGCGGCCGCCAAGTCCGCGCCTGGTGGCCAGGTCGATGCCCTGAACTGGGTGACGCCGGACGGCATCACCGTCAAGCCGCTCTACACCGCCGAAGACGTGCAGGGCCTGGCGCACACCAACACGCTGCCCGGCTTCGAGCCCTTCCTGCGCGGCCCGCAGGCGACGATGTACGCGGTGCGCCCGTGGACCATCCGCCAGTACGCCGGCTTCTCGACCGCCGAGGAATCGAACGCCTTCTACCGCAAGGCGCTCGCCGCCGGTGGTCAGGGCGTCTCGGTCGCGTTCGACCTGGCCACGCACCGCGGCTATGACTCCGACCACCCGCGCGTGACGGGTGACGTGGGCAAGGCGGGTGTGGCGATCGACTCGGTCGAGGACATGAAGATCCTCTTCAACGAGATCCCGCTCGACAAGGTCTCGGTCTCGATGACGATGAACGGCGCCGTGCTGCCGGTGCTGGCGGGCTATGTCGTCGCGGCGGAAGAGCAGGGCGTCTCGCAGGACAAGCTCAGCGGCACCATCCAGAACGACATCCTCAAGGAGTTCATGGTCCGCAACACCTACATCTACGGTCCCGAGCCGTCGATGCGGATCATCGGCGACATCATCGAGTACACGGCGAAGCACATGCCGAAGTTCAACTCGATCTCGATCTCCGGCTACCACATGCAGGAAGCGGGCGCGAACCAGGCGCTGGAACTCGCCTTCACGCTCGCCGACGGCAAGGAATACGTCAAGACCGCCATCGCCAAGGGCATGGACGTGGACGCCTTCGCCGGCCGCCTGTCCTTCTTCTGGGCAATCGGCATGAACTTCTATCTGGAGATCGCGAAGATGCGCGCCGCGCGTCTGCTGTGGTGCCGGATCATGAAGGGCTTCGACGCCAAGAACCCCAAGAGCCTGATGCTGCGCACGCACTGCCAGACTTCCGGCTGGTCGCTCACCGAGCAGGACCCGTACAACAACATCGTGCGCACGACGGTCGAGGCCATGGCCGCGGTCTTCGGCGGCACGCAGTCGCTGCACACCAACGCACTCGACGAGGCCATCGCGCTGCCGACCGCGTTCTCCTCGCGCATCGCCCGCAACACCCAGCTCATCATCCAGGAAGAGACCCACATCACCAGCGTGGTCGATCCCTGGGCTGGCTCCTACATGATGGAGTCGCTGACGCAGGAAATGGTTGACAAGGCCTGGGCCATCATCGAGGAAGTCGAGGCGATGGGCGGCATGACCAAGGCGGTCGACTCCGGCTGGGCCAAGCTGAAGATCGAAGCCAGCGCCGCCGAGAAGCAGGCGCGCATCGACTCCGGCAAGGACGTCATCGTCGGCGTCAACAAGTACAAGCTCGCCAAGGAAGACCCGATCGACACCCTCGACGTGGACAACGTCATGGTGCGCGATGGTCAGGTCGCCCGGCTGCAGCAGATCCGCGCCACCCGCGACACGGCCGCCGTGCAGGCCGCGCTGACCGCGATGACCGACGCCGCCCGCGCTGGCACCGGCAACCTGCTCGACCTGGCGATCCAGGCCGTGCGCCTGCGCGCCACGGTGGGCGAGGTCAGCGACGCGCTCGAAGCCGTCTATGGCCGCCACCGCGCCGACATCCAGAAGGTCACTGGCGTTTACGCCGCGGCTTACGACTCGGCCGAAGGCTGGGAAAAGCTGCAGACTGAGATCGCCAATTTCGCCGAAACCTACGGCCGCCGCCCGCGCGTGATGATCGCCAAGCTCGGCCAGGACGGGCATGACCGCGGCGCCAAGGTCGTGGCCACCGCCTATGCCGACCTCGGCTTCGACGTGGACATGGGCCCGCTGTTCCAGACGCCGGAAGAATGCGCCCGCCAGGCGATCGAGAACGACGTGCACGCGGTGGGCGTTTCCACGCTGGCCGCCGGGCACAAGACCCTGGTGCCGGCCATCATCGCCGAGCTGAAGAAGCAGGGCGCCGACGACATCATCGTCTTCGTGGGTGGGGTAATCCCGCAACAGGATTACGATGCTCTGTTCGACGCCGGCGTGAAGGGGATCTACGGTCCCGGCACGCCGATTCCGGCCTCGGCCAAGGATGTTCTGGAGCAGATACGCGCCCATGTGTCCGCGGCCTGAGGTTCCCCCTCAGACCCTTCGGCGACCATGAACGTTTCCTCTGCTGCACGACCACGACTGCAACTCACGCCCGCGGGCGAAGGCGATTTCGAGGCCTTGCTGGCGTTGCGGATGGCGGCGATGAGGGAAAGTCTGACCCGGCTGGGGCACTTCGATCCGCAACGGGCGCGCGAGCGCCTGAGCCGTGGCTACAACCCGGCGCACACCCGGCACATCCTGCGTGACGGGGAACTGGTGGGCTTCGTGGTGGTGATTCCCCGGCCGCATGACCTGCTGCTGGACCACCTCTACATCCACCCCAGCGCGCAGGGCGAGGGCATCGGTGGCTGGGTGATGCGCCAGGTGCTGGCCGAGGCCGATGTGCGGACGATGCCGATGTCGGTGACGGCACTCAAGCACACCGACGCGACCCGTTTCTACCAGCGCCACGGCTTCATCCTGGAAGCCGAAGGCGAATGGGATCTCTACTTCCGCCGCCCGGCCCACCCGCCGAGCGATTCCGACTGACGACGATGGCCCTGACCGGCCCCTAGCGGCGATGACTGAAGACTTTTCCCACCTGCCGGCTGCCGAGCAGGCACTGGCCGCGGGCATCGTCGGCGACCAGCCCACCGTGCAGCGGCGCGCGATGGCCAAGGCGATCACGCTGCTCGAATCGACCCGGCCCGATCACCGCCTGCGTGCCGACGCGCTGCTGAACGCGCTGCTGCCGCACACCGGCCGCTCCTTCCGCCTGGGCATCTCGGGCGTGCCGGGCGTGGGCAAGTCGACCTTCATCGAAGCGCTGGGCCTGTACCTGATCGGCCAGGGGCACCGGGTCGCGGTGCTGGCGGTCGATCCCTCGTCGAGCGTGTCCGGCGGCTCGATCCTGGGCGACAAGACCCGCATGGAGCATCTCTCCGTGCACCCGAACGCCTACATCCGCCCGAGTCCCGCCTCCGGCACGCTGGGTGGTGTGGCCGAGAAGACCCGCGAGGCCATGCTGATCGCCGAGGCCGCCGGCTACGACGTCGTCATCATCGAGACGGTCGGCGTCGGCCAGAGCGAGACGGCGGTGTCCGGCATGACCGACATGTTCTGCCTGCTGCAACTGCCCAACGCGGGCGACGACCTGCAGGCGATCAAGAAGGGCGTGATGGAGCTGGCCGATCTGGTCGTCATCAACAAGGCCGACATCGACCCCAACGCCGCCACCCGCGCCCGCGCCCAGATCACCAGCGCATTGCGCCTGCTGGGCATGCACCAGTACCACGGCGGCAGTCATGGCGCCCACGGCGATCCGCACGGCCACGGCGGCGACCTGCTGTGGCAGCCGCAGGTCATCCAGCTCAGCGCCCTCAAGGTCACCGGTCTGGACGACTTCTGGGCCGCCGTCACGCGCTTTCGCGCACTGCAGACCGCCAGCGGCCGGCTCGACCAGCGCCGCCAGCAGCAGAGCCTGGCGTGGATGTGGGAGCGCATCGAGGCGGGCTTGCGCGAGCGGTTCCGGGCCCACCCGGACGTGCGCGGCCAGCTCGCCGGCACCACCGAACAGGTCCGTGAAGGCTGCCTCGCCGCTTCGGTCGCGGCGCGGCGCCTGCTCGACCTGCTGAACTGAATTCCGACCGATTTCCCATCGATTCCCCACCGATTTCCGACCTGATCACCGAGGAGATGCTCCATGCATGACATCCAACAGATGCTCGAAGCCAAGCGCGCCAAGGCCCGCCTCGGCGGTGGGCAAAAGCGCATCGACAGCCAGCACGCCAAGGGCAAGCTGACCGCCCGCGAGCGGCTCGAACTGCTGTTCGACGAAGGCACCTTCGAAGAGTGGGACATGTTCGTCGAGCACCGTTGCTCGGACTTCGGCATGGCCGACAACAAGATCCCCGGCGACGGCGTCGTGATCGGCTACGGCATGATCAACGGCCGCCTGGCCTTCTCGTTCAGCCAGGACTTCACCGTCTTCGGCGGTGCGCTGTCGGAAGCCCACGCCGAGAAGATCTGCAAGGTCATGGACCAGGCGATGAAGGTCGGCGCTCCGGTGATCGGCCTGAACGACTCGGGCGGCGCGCGGATCCAGGAAGGTGTCGCCTCGCTCGGCGGTTACGCGGAAGTGTTCCAGCGCAACGTGATGGCCTCGGGCGTGGTGCCGCAGATCTCGATGATCATGGGCCCGTGCGCGGGTGGCGCGGTGTACTCGCCGTCGATGACCGACTTCATCTTCATGGTGAAGGACTCGTCCTACATGTTCGTCACCGGCCCCGAAGTGGTGAAGACCGTGACGCACGAGGAAGTCACCGCCGAAGAACTGGGCGGCGCGATCACGCACACGACCAAGAGTGGCGTGGCCGACGTGGCCTTCGACAACGATGTGGAAGCGCTGCTGATGCTGCGCCGCTTCTTCAACTACCTGCCGCTGAACAACAAGGAAAAGCCGCCGGTGCGCCCGAGCGGTGACCCGGGCACGCGGCTGGACCACTCGCTCGACACGCTGGTGCCAGAGAACCCGAACAAGCCCTACGACATGAAGGAGCTGATCCTGAAGGTCGTCGACGACGGCGACTTCTTCGAGATCCAGCCCGACTACGCCAAGAACATCGTCATCGGCTTCGCCCGCATGGAAGGCCAGACGATCGGCATCGTGGCCAACAACCCGCAGGTGCTGGCCGGCTGCCTGGACATCAAGTCGTCCATCAAGGCCGCGCGTTTCGTGCGCTTCTGCGATGCGTTCAACATCCCCGTGGTCACCTTCGTGGACGTGCCCGGCTTCATGCCCGGCACCTCGCAGGAGTGGAGCGGCATCATCAAGCACGGCGCCAAGCTGCTGTACGCGTATGCCGAATGCACGGTGCCGAAGGTCACCGTCATCACCCGCAAGGCCTACGGCGGCGCGTATGACGTGATGTCGTCCAAGCACCTGCGCGGCGACGTGAACTTCTCGTGGCCGAACGCCGAGATCGCGGTGATGGGGGCCAAGGGCGCCGTCGAGATCATCTTCCGCGAGGACAAGGGCGATCCCGAGAAGCTGGCCGCCAAGGAAGCCGAATACAAGGCCCGCTTCGCCAACCCGTTTGTCGCCGGCGCGCGCGGCTTCATCGACGACGTCATCCAGCCGCACGAGACCCGCAAGCGCATCTGCCGCTCGCTCGTGATGCTCAAGGACAAGAAGCTCGACAACCCGTGGCGCAAGCACGGGAACATCCCGCTGTGATGGGCCGGCAAGGAGAAAACAACATGTTCACCAAGATCCTGATTGCCAACCGCGGCGAGATCGCCTGCCGTGTCATCAAGACCGCCCAGAAGATGGGCATCAAGACGGTCGCCGTCTACTCCGAGGCCGACAAGGAAGCGCGCCACGTCGAACTGGCGGACGAGGCCGTGCTGATCGGCCCGGCGCCATCGCGCGAGTCCTACCTCGTCGCCGACAAGATCATCGCCGCGTGCAAGGCCACGGGGGCGCAGGCGGTTCACCCTGGCTACGGCTTCCTGTCCGAGAACGCCGCGTTCGCGCAGCGGCTCGAAGAAGAGGGCATCGCCTTCATCGGCCCGAAGCACTACTCTATCGCGGCCATGGGCGACAAGATCGCCTCGAAGAAGCTGGCGCTGGAAGCCCAGGTCAACACCATCCCCGGCTACAACAACGCCATCGACACGCCCGAGCAGGCGGTCGAGATCGCCAAGGGCATCGGCTACCCGGTGATGATCAAGGCCTCGGCGGGCGGCGGCGGCAAGGGCCTGCGCGTCGCGTTCAACGACAAGGAGGCGTTCGAAGGCTTCTCGTCGTGCCGCAACGAAGCGCGCAACAGCTTCGGCGACGACCGCGTCTTCATCGAGAAGTACGTGCTGGAGCCGCGCCACATCGAGATCCAGGTGCTCGGCGACAGCCACGGCAACGTGCTGTACCTGAACGAGCGCGAGTGCTCGATCCAGCGCCGCCATCAAAAGGTCATCGAGGAAGCGCCGTCGCCCTTCATCAGCGACGCGACCCGCAAGGCCATGGGCGAGCAGGCGGTCGCGCTGGCCAAGGCGGTCAACTACCAGTCGGCGGGCACGGTCGAGTTCGTGGTCGGCAAGGACCAGGACTTCTACTTCCTGGAGATGAACACCCGCCTGCAGGTGGAGCACCCGGTCACCGAGTGCATCACCGGGCTGGACCTGGTCGAGCAGATGATCCGTGTCGCCGCGGGCGAGAAGCTCGCGTTCACGCAGGCCGACATCAAGCGCGAAGGCTGGGCGATCGAGTGCCGCATCAACGCGGAAGACCCGTTCCGCAACTTCCTGCCCTCGACCGGCCGCCTGGTGCGTTACGCGCCGCCGGCCGCCGATCTGGTGCAAGGCACCGAGACGCTGCAAGGCCCCGCCTACGAGAAGGGCCACTTCGGCGGCGTGCGCGTGGACACCGGTGTCTACGAGGGCGGCGAGATCCCGATGTTCTACGACTCGATGATCGCCAAGCTGATCGTCCACGGCCGTGACCGCACGGAGGCGATCGCCAAGATGCGCGAGGCCCTCAACGGCTTCGTGATCCGCGGCATCAGCTCGAACATCCCCTTCCAGGCGGCGCTGCTGGCACACCCGAGGTTCGTCACCGGCGAGTTCAACACCGGCTTCATCGCCGAGCACTACAGCCACGGCTTCAAGGCCGAGGACGTGCCGCACGACGATCCGTTGTTCCTCGTGGCACTCGCCGCCTTCGTGCGCCGCAAGGCCCGCGAGCGTGCGGCCGGCATCAGCGGCCAGTTGCCCGGCCACGGCGTCAACAAGGACGCACCGGACCTGGTCGTCGCGGTGCTCGGTGCCAAGGGCGACCACGTCTACCACCCGGTCAAGGTCAGCGGCTACGACAGCGCGCTCGGCACCGCCAACGTGCTGCTGGGCGACAAGATCTACGCGATCCGCAGCCACACCAAGCTGGGTGACCTGCTGATGACCGGCGTGTGCAACGGCCTGCCGTTCACCGCCCAGGTCGAGCGCAGCGCCAACAAGAACCCGCTCGCCATCCGCGTCGCCCACAACGGCACGCAGATCGACGCGCTGGTGCTCAACCCGCGTGCCGCGCAGCTGATGAAGCTGATGCCCTACAAGGCGCCGCCCGACACCAGCAAGTCGCTGCTGTCGCCGATGCCGGGCCTGCTGGCCGACGTGTCGGTGGCGGTTGGCCAGAAGGTGCAGGCCGGTGAGAAGCTGGCGGTCATCGAGGCGATGAAGATGGAGAACATCCTCGTCGCCGTGCAGGACTGCGTCGTCGCCGAGGTGCTCGCCAAGAAGGGCGAGAGCCTGAGCGTGGACCAGCCGATCCTGCGGTTCGAGTGAGGTTGGCGTAAACGCATTCCGCTCCGTCATGCCCGCGAAGGCGGGCATCCACGCTGGCGAGGTGGACGGGAATTGAAAGGATTTTGCATGGCAAGCGTCACCATCTCCTCCAGGTTCCAGATCGTCATCCCCAAGGACATTCGGCGCGTACTGGGCTTGGTACCCGGTCAGCGCGTAGATGTCCGATTGGTTGGCGATCACATCGAAGTGGTGCCGCTGCCACTTGTGAACGCCTCGCCCAATGATCCGAAAGCGTCTTCGGGTGACCGGCCTGGTTCCGGTACTGCGAAGGCCTGAGATTTTCTGGAAGGTTGGCGCGAACCCAGCCCCCACCCCAACCCTCCCCCGCTGGGGGAGGGAGCAAGACCCGACAGTCGGCTACCAAAGCCCAGCCATCGAGCCTCTGGAAACCTCTGGAAACGCTGCGCCTGAACTCCTCCCCCCAGCGGGGGGAGGTCGGGAGGGGGGCCTCCGGAGTCAGCCAACCTGCCAACCCACGCAAGCAAGCAACGCACTGAACGCCTCCACATGAGCACCCCCAAACCCTTCAAGATCCTCGGCATCCAGCAGATCGCCATCGGTGGCACCGACAAGCAGCGGCTCAAGTCGCTGTGGGTCGACATCTTCGGCCTGCAGGTCAAGAGCACCTTCGTCAGCGAACGCGAGAACGTGGACGAGGACATCTGCGCGCTCGGCAGCGGCCCGACCGCGGTCGAGGTCGACCTGATGCAGCCGCTGGACATCGACAAGAAGCCAGCCGTGCACGCCACGCCGCTGAACCACGTCGGCCTGTGGGTCGACGATCTGGCGAAGGCGGTCGAGTGGATGACGGCCAATGGCGTGCGTTTCGCGCCAGGCGGCATCCGCAAGGGCGCGGCCGGGTTCGACATCTGCTTCATCCACCCGAAGGCGAACGACGAGTTCCCGATCGGGGGTGAGGGCGTGCTGATCGAGCTGGTGCAGGCGCCGGCCGAGGTCGTCGCGGCCCTGTCCTGAGCATCTGCCGCACCCTGCGATGTGCGGCAACACCCGGCTGGCGACTGTCCGAGACAGGACAGCGTCAGCCGCTCCGGGTGAAATGAAAAGCTATACTCGCCGCGCTCGGTCGGCGGGGTCAGAGGAGACTGTTCCATGAGCACCAACTACGCTGAATTCCATCGCCGCTCCATCGAAGACCGCGAGGGCTTCTGGGGTGAACAGGCGCAACTGATCGACTGGCACAAGCCCTTCGACCAGGTCTGCGACTACAGCAACCCCCCGTTCGCCACGTGGTTCGCCGGTGGCGAGACCAACCTCTGCCACAACGCGGTGGACCGCCACCTCGCGACCCGCGCCGACCAGAACGCGCTGATCTTCGTCTCGACCGAGACGGACACCGAGAAGACCTACAGCTTCCGCGAACTGCACGCCGAAGTGCAGCGCATGGCCGCCATCCTGCAGAGCCAGGGCGTGGTCAAGGGCGACCGCGTGCTGATCTACATGCCGATGATCCCGGAGGCGGCGTTTGCGATGCTGGCCTGCGTGCGCATCGGGGCGATCCACTCGGTGGTGTTCGGCGGTTTCGCCAGCCATTCATTGGCCAGCCGCATCGACGACGCCCAGCCGAAGGTCATCGTCAGCGCCGACGCCGGGATGCGCGGTGGCAAGGGCGTGCCGTACAAGCACCTGCTTGACGAGGCGATCACCCTGGCCACCAGCAAGCCGGCCGCCGTCGTGATGGTCGACCGCGGGCTGGCACCGTATGCCAAGGTGGACGGTCGCGATGTCGATTACGCGACGCTGCGCACGCAGTTCATGGACGCCGTCGTGCCCTGCGAGTGGGTCGCCTCCGACCACCCGTCCTACATCCTGTACACGTCGGGCACCACCGGCAAGCCCAAGGGCGTGCAGCGCGACACCGCCGGCTACACGGTCGCGCTGGCCGCGTCGATGAAGCACATCTACATGGGCGAGCCGGGCGAGACCTACTTCTCCACCAGCGACATCGGCTGGGTGGTGGGCCACAGCTACATCATCTACGGCCCGCTGATCGGCGGCATGGCCACGATCATGTACGAAGGTCTGCCGATCCGCCCTGACGCCGGCATCTGGTGGAGCCTGGTCGAGAAGTACAAGGTCACCGTGATGTTCTCGGCACCGACCGCCGTGCGCGTGCTGAAGAAGCAGGATCCCGCGTTCCTGACCAAGTACGACCTGAGCAGCCTCAAGGCGCTGTTCCTGGCCGGCGAGCCACTGGACGAGCCGACCGCCAAGTGGATCGCCGAGTCACTGGGCAAGCCCATCATCGACAACTACTGGCAGACCGAAACCGGCTGGCCGATCATGGCCATCTGCAACGGCGTCGAGCCGGCCCCGACCAAGTTCGGCTCGCCGGGCAAGGCGGTCTACGGCTACGACGTCCAGCTGATCGACGAGACCACCGGCGAGGAGATCACCGAGCCGAACAAGAAGGGCGTGATCGCCGTCAACGGCCCGCTGCCCCCCGGCTGCCTGCAGACCGTCTGGGGTGATGACAAGCGCTACGTCAGCACCTACTGGACCAGCATCCACAACAAGGTGATGTACTCCACCTTCGACTGGGGCGTGAAGGACGCCGACGGCTACTTCTTCATCCTGGGTCGCACCGATGACGTGATCAACGTCGCCGGCCACCGCCTGGGCACCCGCGAGATCGAGGAAAGCATCTCCAGCCACGCCAACGTCGCCGAAGTGGCCGTGGTGGGTGTGGCCGACCAGCTCAAGGGCCAGGTCGCCGTGGCGTTTGCCGTGCTGAAGGATCCGAGCAAGGTCACGAATGCGGCCGATGCCAAGGCGCTGGAAGCCGAGATCATGAAGGTCGTGGACAACCAGCTTGGTGCCGTGGCGCGTCCGGCCTCGGTCCGCTTCGTCACCACGCTGCCCAAGACCCGCTCGGGCAAGGTGCTGCGCCGCGCGATCCAGGCCGTCTGCGAAGGCCGCGATGCGGGCGACCTGACGACCATGGAAGACCCGGCCGCGCTGATGCAGATCAAGGACCTGGTCACGGGCTGACCTGCCGGATCTTCGGCATCTGCCACCTTCGGGTGGCGATTCCGGACACGCGCCCCGCTCATTCGAGCGGGGCTTTTTTTCGTCCTGAATTCAGTTCGTCTTCAGAATAGCAAGAGGTAAAAATCACGCCAAGTTACATAATGAATTGAGATCTTCTTGAATTCACCTCCATCTGGAGCGAACTGGACATGCCCCGCATCCACATCATTGCCGGCCCGCCGGGCGCAGGAAAGACCACGTTTGCCAAGGAATATCTGCCGCAGGAGGCGGCCTGCCGCAATTTCATCGACGCTGATCTGATCGCCCAGGGCCTGTCGCCCTTCGAGCCGGAGCGCATGGCACAGCGCGCCAGCAAGCTGATGCAGATGACCATCCAGGACATGCTGCGCCTGCGCGAAACCTTCGGCTTCGAGACCTCGCTGCGCAGCCGGAACTACGCCAGCCTGATCCCCGACTGGCGCGCCAGGGGCTATGTGGTGCAGATCGTGTTCCTGTCGCTGCCGTCCTGGGAGGTGTCACAGCACCGGGTCAACGAGCGTGCGCGCCAGGGGGGCCTGCGCATGACGGGCGACGTCGTGCGCCGCCGTTACGAAACCGGATTGCACAACTTCCACGCCGTCTACAAGGACCTCGTGGACCTCTGGGTGCATTTCGACAACGCGGGCCCCGTCCCGAAACTGGTGGACTGGAGTGGCGCATGAAGAACGGTTCCGTGACCCAGACGTACATCGCGCCGGAAGTGCTCGCCGCTTACGCGGCGCTCAAGCGCTCCGCGGAGATCTCGCGGCAGATGGCCTTCCTCACCGGCACCGACGTCATCGTCGTCAAGGAGGGCCGCATCCTGCGTGAATCCGGCGCCGAGAGCTACGACCTGCGCACCGAGCGGCCGACGAGCAATGTGCATCCGCTGACCCGGCCCGCGCGCTGACGCGACTGCGGACAGGCGGACAGAGGGTCTGCCGGGCCTGACCCTGCACTGGAACGGACACCGGGGGTATCGCTTGACACTCTGTAGTGCAGAGTAATATGCTCTGCATCACAGAGTTCATGCTTGCACCCCACAGGAAGCCGTTCCACCATGAGTGCCACCCTTGACCAGTTGCAGTCCATCCAGTCCATGCTCGCCGCCGGCCACCGCAGCGTGCGCCTGGAGCGCCACAGCCTGATCCTGATCGGTGCTGTCGGCGGTCTTGTCGCCGGCGGGACCGAGTACCTGATCACCACCGAGCGTTTTCCGGACCTCACGCAGCGTGCGCTGGTGCTGCTGGTCTGGCTGGGCGTCTGGCTCGGTGGCGTGTCTCTGGTGGACCACCACCTGACGCGCCGCGCCCGCGCGCGCCGCGACGAAACCCTGCCGTTCGCGCAGGCGCAGATCACGCGGGCCTGGTGGATGCTGCTGGGCATGGGCACGCTCTGCTCCTGTGCGATGTTCTTCTATGGTGGTGGCCCGATGGTCTACGGGCTGTGGATCGTGCTGCTCGGGCTGGGCGTCTACCTCTTCGGGCTGTTCTCGCGGCCGCTGATCGAGTGGATCGGACTGGCGACGATCCTGCTCGGCGTGGCCGGGCTGGCGGCCGGGCTGCCTTACCAGATGACGCACTGGCTGGCCGCGTCGTGCTTCGCGGTCGGCATGCCGCTGGCGGGCTGGCTCGACCGGGGCCAGCGTGACACGGCGTGGTGGCCGCGGCTGCTGGCGCTGCTGCTGTGGATGGTGGCCGTGGTCGGCGTGGCGCTGCTGCTGGCGCGGCTGACCGCTGGCAGCGAGGAGCCGCCCCAGCTGGCGGCTGGCGAGCGGGTGCTACGGCTCGCGCCGGGCACGCCGGTGGCGCTGACGCTCGACCTGTCCGGGCCGCTGATGAGCGCGTCGCCGCAGGCGGGTCTGGGCATGCACCTGAAGCTGCCGGTCGAGGTGGTGCTGAGCGACGGCGAGCCGGATGGCCGCTACCGCATCAACAACGGACCGTGGCACCGCATCCGGGATGGCGTGCTCGGCCTGAAGATCCACCGCCTGAAGCCGGGGCTGGATGCCGACGGCCAGCCGGTGGTGCGCGCCGAAGCGGTGCTCGATGGCCCGTATCTGCAGGGAGACACCCCGTGAGCCCGACTCCGACCCCACCCTTGCCGCGCCTGGACCCGGTGCTGCACCAGCCGGTGCGCACCCAGATCGTGGCCTTCCTGTCCGGCCGCGGCGAAGCGACCTTCAGTGAACTCAAGCGCGCGCTGGCGATCACCGACGGCAATCTCGGCGCCCATCTGAACAAGCTGGTCGAGGCCGCCTTCATCGAGTCGCGTGACGTCTCGGTCACCGCCCGCTCCCAGACCGTGTTCCTGCTGACCGCCGTGGGCCGGGCGGCGCTGGCCGACTACGTGGCGCAGCTCACCGAGCTGGTCCGCGTCAGCGGCGCGTCGGGCCGGCCTGCCGATGATCCGGATCTTCCCTTCTCTCAGCCTCAGGAGTCTTCATGAAACGCACCGTGATCCGTTCTGTTCTGGCCCTCGGCCTGGTGTCTGCGCTGGCCCTGGGTGGCTGCGCCAGTCCCTTCCCGCCCTCGGCGGATGCGCTGACCAAGCTGCCCGTGGTCACCTATCCGGACAAGCCGGCCGGCAAGAGCGACTACATCTACAAGCTGCCGGCCGGGCAGCGCATCGACGTGCGCCTGCTGGTCGATGGCAGCGCGCTGACGATGGGCGCCGACCAGGCAATCAGCGCCCGGCTGGGCCGCGATCTCTACCTGCACAAGCAGTGGGCCAGCGAGGACGGCCGGCACTGGGTGGACGCCAAGGAGCTGGTCGGCGTGAACCTGTCGCTGCGGCTGCCCGGCTACGAAACGCCCGGCCCGGGCGAGCTGCACCTGAGCGTCAACCGCAAGATGCCGCGCTGAGGCGGCGCACGGCCGCGCACAGGCACTGCACCTGCCGCGCGATCGGCGCCGGCACCGCCACCGCGCCGTCCAGCACGGCGCGGATGTGGGCCGCGGTGGTCTCGGCGTCGATCGCTGCCGGCAGCACGGGCAGCTCCACCAGCACGCCTTCCTGCGGCGCCACCGACAGCGTGGTGTCCAGCACGCCCGTCCGGTAGACATCCAGCCGCGGCTGCCGGCGGGCATCGGCCACCGGCTCGCCTTCGGTGCCGCGCATCAGCACCGCGTCGGCGCCGCTGTCGCGCAGGTACTGCGACAGGCTCACCGCGTACTCCGGGTGCGTGTGGTTGACCACCCGCAGCCCGCCGGGCACGGCCGGCAGCAGCTTGGCGATGGTGTGCCCGCTGTTGCGCAGGCCGAGCACGCGGCGCAGCGCCAGCAACTGCGCGAGCGGCCGGTTCAGCGTTTCGAGCGACATGAACACCGGCTCGCCGCGCGCCCACTGCGCCGCCGCCTGGGCAGCGTCGGCGGCGGGCGGCAAGCCGAGCGCGGTGAAGATCGCCGCGCTGGTGACGCGGCCAGGGTCGTCGATCGGGCCGTGGACCAGCACTGGCACCCCTTCGCGCGCCAGCAGCAGCGCCAGCAGCGGCGTGAAGTTCGGCAGCTTGCGCGCGCCGTTGTAGGACGGCAGCAGCACGGCGGGCGAGGGCGCCACCAGCGGCAGCGTGTGCACCATGGCGGCCTCGACAAACGCCGCGAGTTCGTCCGCCGACTCGCCCTTGATGCGCATCGCCAGCGCAAAGCCGCCGAGTTCGAGGTCGCTGACACGGCCATCGAGGATGCGCGTCATCAGGTCGAGCGCCTGGGCGCGGTCCAGCGCGCGGGCACCGTCCTTGCCGCGGCCGATGGTCTTGAGGTAGGGGGCGATGGTCATGGGGGGATTGTCGTCGGGCGGTGGTTCACCAGAGTGCACGGATCCCGGGATGTGCCCGCAGCTTCTCGTCCGCGCTGATCAATCGGGCGCCCAGTACGTCGGCCGTTGCGGCGATCATGCGGTCGGCTGGATCGCCGTGCAGATCGTCGCCATAGCGGCCGGCGCGTTCTGCGATCTCTGCGCTCACCGGCTCGATGCGCACTTCCGGCAACCGGCGCACCAGCGCCAGCCATTGATCGACCGGAAGACTGAGGTTCAAACGTCCGCGGCGCTCGGCGGTGACGATTTCCAGCACGCTGATGGCGCTGACGCAGGCCGGGGTTTCGGCGCCGGCTGCGGTCAATGCCTGCCGGGCCGCGTGACTCAGACGCTCGGGTTGCCCCAACCACCACAGCAGCACATGGGTGTCGATCACGATCACCGGAGCATGTCCCACTCCTGCGCGTCCAGCACGGGCGCGATCGGGTCGTCAAAGCGCAGCACGCTGCCCCTGAGCAATGCCCTGGTCGCGTCCAGATCATCCTCGGCCGGTGGCGGCGAGAGTTCCGCTACCACCTTGCCATGCGACGTGATGCGCAGGCGCTCTCCACGGGAGACGCGGGCCAGGAATTCTGGCAGGTGCTGACGCAGCGCCGTGACGCTGACATCGGTCATCAGGGGTGTTGCTTGCATGGGCAATCCTCGTCGCCCGGCAGAGGCCGGGGGTCCATTCACCGTATTTAATCCGAAATCGAGATGCGCACGGTGCAATGCCAGGATCAAGCCAATCCGATCTCCGACTGATGCGCCCCCAGTGCTGCCCGCACGGCGTCCATCGCCGGTTGCAGCGCCGCCCAAGCCCCCACGTCGAACCCCGCCGGCCGCCGTGTACTGATTCCCGGCCGCCGCAGTGCCTGCGCGTTGCGGCAGGCCAGCACCACGCTGTTCGTGCCCCGCTCCCCGTCGCCGACCACCAGCACCGCGTCCGCGCCGAAGGTCTGCCGGATGCGGGCCACGTGCACGGCGAACAGCGGCTGGCTGGCGCTGCTGGGCAGGTTGGCCACCAGCCAGCCGGTGTCGGTCAGTGCGCCCGCGCAGTCGTCGTAGAAGGCCTGCGAGCACAGCGCATCGGGCAGGCCCTCCCAGTCGAAGCCGTCCACCAGCAGCACGTCGAAGCGCTGCGGCGGATCGCGCACCAGCACCGCGCCGTCCTGGCAGACCACGCGCAGGCGGGCGCTGTCTGGGGGGATGCCGAAGTCGTCGCGCAGCGCGATCACGTGCGGGTTGATCTCGGCGACCCGCAGCGTGCTGCCCGGCAGGTGCCGGTGGCAGAACTTCACCAGCGAGCCGCCGCCCAGGCCGATCAGCGCGATGCTCGCCGGTCGCGGCTGCCACAGCAGGAAGCCCATCATCCGCTGCGTGTAGGCCAGGTCCAGCCCGTCGGGGTCGTCCATGCGCATGCGGCTCTGGATCTCGCTGAGCGAGAAGTGCAGGGCGCGGACGGTGCGGGCCTGGTCCTGGTAGACATAGGGGCGGACGTGCTCGTCCGCTGGCGGCTCGTTGTGTTCGGCGCGGATTGGGTCGGGCACAATGGACATGGACGCTTCGCTTTAACGGGAATATCTGGCATGAATCATGTGATCATCGGGCTCGGCGGCACCGGCGGGAAAATCATCAGGGCGTTTCGCAAGCTGGTTTTCCAGGAGTTTCGCAAGGAGCAGCCCGAGGGGATGCAGCTCGGTTATCTCTATGTCGATTCCAGCAGCGAGATGATGGCCCCGGACGACGCGACCTGGAAAACATTGGGCGTGTCGGTGCAGTTGCCGGTGGCCAGCCAGTTGCTCATCACCGACGCCAACCTCGGCGCCCGGCTCGACGACCTCGACAGCTATCCCGGCATCCAGCCCTGGATCGGTGCCCGCGAGCAGTGGCGCGACATCCTCAACAGCATCGTCGGCGTGACGCTCGGCGGGCAGAAGCGCCGGCTCGGGCGCTTCCTGTTCGCGTGCAAGGTCGATGTCTACCGCGAGCGGCTGCAGAACCAGGTGCGCCGCGTGCAGGCCGCAGGCGAGACGGACACCACCTTCCACGTCCTGTGCGGGCTGGCGGGTGGCACCGGCAGCGGCAGCGTGATCGACGCAGTGGCGCAGCTGCGGGACCTCTACCCCGACGCCAAGCGTTACCGCATCCTCGTCTACACCCTGCTGCCCGATCCCTACCCGCCGCAGAACTGGGACACCGGCAACTACCACGCCAACGGCTACAGCGCGCTGCTGGAGCTGAACGCGCTGTCGGCCGGCGCCTGGCAGCCGCACGACGTCCAGGGGGTCAAGGGACGGCTGGCGCTGGGAGATCCGTTCAACGGCTGCTACGTCTTCGGCAACGAGAACGACAACGGGCTGACGGTGGATGTGGACAAGGATCTGCCGGGCATCGTGGCCGAGTTCCTGTACCAGAAAGTCGTGCGTGCCCGGCAGGTCGGCTGGCCCACGCTCGGCCGCATGGAAAACGCCGAGAACGGCAACGGCTCGCCCGAAACCGCCCCCGGCAGCAACCGCGGCGAACGCTCGAAACGCTTCCTGTCCTTCGGCATCAAGCGGGTGGCCATTCCCGAGGAAGAGATCAGCGAGTTCCTCGGCTACGGCTTTGCCCAGCAGGCGCTGCTGCAACTGGTGTTCAACAACTGGCAGGACACGCTCGGCTTCGCCACCGAGACGCGCAGCCAGGATTTCAACGCCTTCGTGCGCCAGAAGGACGTGCTGCACCGCTGGGCGCTCGACGACGACCACCTGCTGATGAACGTGCCGATCCTGGCCGGTGACGGGCAGCGGCCGAAATGGCAGTCGATGGTGGCGGAGTGGGAGGCGGTGATCCCCCATTTCAAGACGGTGGTGCGCGGGCTGGAGCGCGCGACCTGGCTGGACGAACTGGCGCGCTTTTGTCGCAAGCGCTGGGACGAGGATTTCCGTGACCTGGGGGTGGTGACGTTCTTTGACACCAAGCTCAAGTCGCGCAAGGAGATCGCCCGGGAGGTGCGCGGGCGCATCGAGCGGGAGCTGTGCAACGAGTGGCGGATCGGCGCGCGCGGGCTGGACGAGTGTGGGCGGCTGCTGGTGGCGACGATGGCCTTGCTGGACGAGCGGCTGAACGGGCTGGGAGACCGGCTGGCCAAGGCCCGCGCCGTCGAGGACGAGGCCGCCGCCCGCTTGCAGCAGAACAGCCAGCGCTGGAGCGAGATGAGCCTGATCGCCAAGATGGCGGGCACGCCGGCCAGCCTGCTCGACAGCCACGCGGTCTACCTGCAGGAGTTGTACGTCAACCGTACCCGCACCGTGGCCCTCAACGGCGCCAAGGTGCTGCTCCAGGAGATCCTGGCCGAGCTGAGCGAGTTGAAGCTCGAAGTCGATCAGGCCGCCAGCACCGTGCAGACCGCGCTGGAACGGTTTGGCAAGAAGCTCGGCCACCACCTGAACGAGGCGGACGCCGATGGCAACGACCTGCGCCGCCACCTGATCCGCTTCTACGACCCGTCCAAGGTGCGCGCCGTCGCCCGGACGATGTCGCTGGACGTCGAGGTGCAGCGCACGCAGGCCACCGGGGCGCGTGCGGTGCTGTTCGAGCGGCTGGGGGAGACGCCGAGCTTTGCCGCCTTCAACCAGCGCGTGCCTCTGTCGACCCTGCTCGACGCATTGGAAAAAACCTCCGAGCAGAACGCCCGCCTTGCCCACACCGCGCTGATCAAGGACGCGCCAGTGCGGGTGCTGGGCGTGTCGATCATCGAGCGGCTGGCCGAGCGTTTCGCCGCCGACCCGCAGGCGCGTCGGACCTGGGTGACCGAGCTGGTGCGGCAGGCGGGGGTCTTCATGCGCTTCGAGCCGCTGGAAATGCAGCGCATGGCCCCCGGCATCCCCCAGGGCGCCCCGACGGCGGTGTCCAAGCTGACCGTCATGGTCCCGAAAACGGCTACGCACCCCGAGTTTGTCGCCGCGCTGAAGAAGGATTTCCTCGAAGCCCATTCCGGCGATGTCGAGGTGATCGAGGCGGATGGGCGCACGAACGAGATCACGCTGGTGGCGATCGTCAATCTGTTCCCGCTGCGCTACCTGAAGCCGCTGGCCCATCTGCGCGAGCGCTACCAGCGGCGGCTGGCCTCGGGCAACCCGCAGCGCATCAACCTGGAACTGCACACCGAGGGCGACGCCTCGACCTTCCCGCCGCTTTACGTGGCGAGCCAGGAGGATTTGCGCCGCGATGGTTTGCCGCAGGTGCTGCTGGCGCACGCGCTGGGTTTCATCCGCGAGACGGTCCATCCGCAGACCGGCCAGCCCGAGGTGCTGCTGCTGTCCAAGGACGAGGACGGCTTCGACAACGCGCCGGTGCTGCTGGGCAAGAACCTGACCACCTCGGCCGAGGCGATGGACGCGCTCAAGCTCAACAGCGTGCGCACCATGGTGACGCAGGCGCTGGCCGGGCCGGAGTGGCGCCACCGTGACCAGCGGGCGGTGCTGCAGAAGGCGGTGCTCGGGGCGGTCGAGAAGGTGCGGGCCGACTGCGGCGACAACCTGCGGGATCCGCTGTATCTGCGGTTTCTGGATGCGGGCAAACAGGCGGTGCGCCTGCTCAAAGGTGAGGAGACTGGATCGTGATGAAAAGTGGCCTGTGCATGAATGTGGGCAACTGCAGCAATGCCAATCAGCAAAAGGTGCTGGAAATCGGTGTCGGCGAGGACTTCGTCTGCCCGGAATGCCACAAATCCCTGCTCGACTACACGCCGCGCAAGGGGCCGCCGGTAGCGGGGCTGGTGGTGGGGGGGCTGCTGCTGGCGGCATTGGCGGGTGCGGGCTGGTGGATGTATTCGACGCGGGAAGCGGCGGTTGAACCGGTGCCAGCCTCGGTGGTGGAGCCCATGCCCACGCCGCAGGTCGCCCCACCGCCACCGCCCCTGGTCAAGCCGGTGGTCCCTGCAGAGCCGTCCGCCCAGCCTGCCGACCGCCTGCCGCCTTGCGGATCGAACGATGACGTGCGTCGGCGCCTCAAGCTCTGCGATTGAATCGAATTCCTTGCGATGGAAGAACTTGTCATGAACTCAATCCGGTCTTCATTCGGATCGCGGAGCCTGCGTGGCCTGGTCGCAGCGGCGCTGGTCGTGATCGGCAGCGCCGTGGAGGCGGCGCCGGCCGTCGAGTACCGCATCGTCACCGGTGGTCCCACCGGCACCTATTTCACGTTCGGCCAGAACCTGGCTTCGATGGTGGCCCCCGGCGCCAACGTGTCGCTGGAAGTGCTCAACTCGGCCGGCTCGGTGCAGAACGTCAGGGACATGCGCTACCGCGAGAAGGTCAAGTTCGCGCTGGTGCAGTCCGACGTGTACCAGGCCTATGTCCGGCTGGCCGAGCAGGGCGACAAGGAAGCGCAGGACCTGATCAGGCCACTGCGGGTGGTGTTGCCGCTGTACCGGGAGGAGATGCACTTCGTCGTGCCAGCCGATTCACCCCTGAAGTACATCGACGAATTGCGCGGCAAGAAGATGTTCATGGGGCCTGATGGCAGCGGCTCGGCACTGTCGCTGACGACGCTGTACGGACTGATGTTCGACGGCGAGCGGCCCAACCGGGTCGAATCGGTGGTGGATTACAAGCAGGCGCTCAACAGCCTGCTCGACCGCGACGGCAAGATCGACGCCGTGGTATTCGTCGCCGGCCAGCCGATTTCACAACTCGCCGTGGAGGCCGAACTCGGCCGCAAGCATTACCGCCTGCTCGCCCTGCGTCCGGACCAGCCAGCGCTGAAAAAAGCCCTGGAGGTGTATTACCCGACCGAGATCAGCCAGCAGAGTTATGGCTGGCTGTCTGCCAATGTGCCGACACTCAGCGTCAAGGCGTATCTGATCACCTACGATTACCCGCAGGAATTCAACCGGCAGGCGATCGGCGGGTTTGCCAGATCCCTGTGCGAAAACTATGGTCGGCTGGTCAGCCAGGGCCACCCCAAATGGAAACAGGTCGGCTGGAGTCCGGAACACCCGGCGCTGGAGCCACTGAAGGCCGGCTGGCAGTACTACAGCGTGACGCAGTCGATCCTGTCGTCCTGCCGAGGGGGCAAGCCGGTCGCCCCGGCCTGCACGCCCGAGCGGGCGCTGCTGAAGCTGTGCTGACCCAGGCTTGACTGGCGAGCCCGCTCACGCGTCGGGCAGGATTCAGCGTGGAGGGCGGGCCTGGGTGATGCGCTGCAGATCCCCGGCCAGCCCCGGCAGGGCCATCACCGCCAGCAGCGCCGCCAGCGGAATCGTGGCCGAGAAGCCCAGCGACCGGAAGGCCAGCGCGCCCACGATGCCGCCGCTGAAGAACAGCCCCAGCACCGTGGCGTGGATCCACAGCTTGTCGCGGTTCGCGCGCACGTACATCGGATCGTCCGCGTCGCGCTGGCCGTTCCAGTAGAGCAGGCGGCCCAGCTCGATGCCCAGGTCGGTGACCACGCCGGTCATGTGCGTGGTGCGGATCTCGGCGTTCGAGATCTTGGTGATGATGGCGTTCTGCAGGCCCATGATGAAACACAGCAGCAGCACCGTGGTCGGCACCAGCAGGGCCTGGAAGTTGTGCAGGTTGGCGCCGAGCAGGCCGAACAGCAGCAGCAGGCCGGCCTCCAGCAGCAGCGCCAGCGCGTACTTGCCCTGGAGCTGGCGGTGGCGGCCCCAGTTGATCAGCAGCGAGGTGCAGGCGGCACCCGAGACGAAGGCGCCCAGGGCCACCAGCCCCGCCAGCGCCAGCCCGATGCTGCCCAGTGCGAGGTCGTCGGCGATGCCGGAGATGATCCCGCTCATGTGCGAGGTGTAGCGGGCCACGGCCAGGAAGCCGCCCGCATTGACCGCCCCGGCAACGAAGGCCAGCACGCCGCCGAGTTGCCGGTTGGCGGTGCGGGTGCGGTCGCGGCCGGTCAGGCGCTGGAGGAACTGGAAGGGCATGGTGGGAGCCGGTCACTGTAACCGACGCCCTCGCCATGCCCCCCGCGTCACAAGGCCGTGGCCGTGCCCACCGACGCCTTGGCCAGGCCCCGCAGCACCGGCAGGCAGGAGCCGCAGTTGGTGCCGCACTTCAGCTCGCCCTGTAGCGTGGCCATGCGCTCTTCGACGCTGCCTTGGCAGCGTGCGAGCACCTGCACGATCTGCGGCTCGGTGACGTTGAAGCAGGTGCAGACCTGCTGGCCCTTGTCCTGCACCGGCACGGGCGCGGTCGGACTGCCGGCGAGCAGGGCGCGGCCATAGGACTGCGCAGGCAACTCGTCCTGCAGCAGTGTCCGGATCCACGATTCGGCCCGCGTGTCGCCAGCCAGCAGCACGCCGCGCAGCAGCCGGTCGGCGCCCACGTTCTGCATCTGCACGGCGCGGTACTGGCCACGCTGGCGGTCGTGGTAGACCAGCGTGTCGCTGCCGGACAGGCCGAGCAGCGCCTCGATCTGCTTGACCAGCTCCTCCGGCATCGGCGCCGCAGCCGCCGCGCGCCAGACCAGCCCGGCCAGCCCGTCGGCGTGCGGCTCGCGGCCGAAGGGCAGCACCATCGCGTAGCCGAACTGCGGCATCAGCGCCTTGAGCGCCTCGCGGGCCTTCAGCGCTTCTTCCTGCGGCAGCCACGCCAGCCCCAGCATCCGCCACGGCAGCTTCACCGCCTCGATGCGCACGGCGGTGTGCTTCAGCTCGGGCTGCTTCGAGGTCGGGCAGTAGGTCGGCAGGGTCACGCCGTTGATGCCCAGGCGTGCCACGCCCTTGTCATCGGTGCCACCGAGCACTTCCTCGCCCCAGTGCATCGGGATCGCGACCTGCGTCGGTGCGACCTTGTCGGTGCTCTGGATCGGCAGCACCAGACTGCCGCGCCGCGAACGGACTTCGACCAGCGCGCCATCCTGCAGGCCGCGCCGCGCCACGTCGGTCGGGTGCATCTCGACCACCGGCTCGGCGATGTGGCCGAACAGGCGGCCGAGCGTGCCGGTGCGGCTCATGCCGTGCCACTGGTCACGCAGGCGGCCGGTGGTCAGCGAGAAGGGGTAGCGGGCGTCGCGCGGCTCGGCCACCGGACGGAACTCGGCGGCGCTGAAGCGGGCGCGGCCGTCGTCGGTCGGGAAGACGCCGTCCTCGTAGAGGCGCGCCTTGCCGGCGGTGGCACCTTCGGGCATCGGCCATTGCTGGGGGCCGAGGCGCTCGATCAGGTCGAAGCTCAGGCCGGTGATGTCGAGATCGCGGCCGCGGGTGCTTTCGCGGTGCTCGTTCCACACCGACTCGGCCGTGTCATAGGGGAAGAGGGTGGTCTGGCCGTTCAGCCGCTCGGGCAGGTGGGCTTCCAGCCGGCGGGCGATGTCGACGGCGATCTGCCAGTCGTGGCGCGTGCTGCCCGGCGCCTTCACCGCGGGGCGCACGAGGCTGATGCGGCGCTCGGAGTTGGTGACCGAGCCGACCTTCTCGCCCCAGGTGGTTGCCGGCAGCAGCAGGTCGGCATAGGCGGCAGTCGCGGTGGTCGAAAACGCCTCCTGGACGATGACGAACTCGGCCCGCTCCAGCGCGCGGCGCACCATCGCCTGGTCGGGAATCGACTGTGCCGGATTGGTGCAGACGATCCACAGCGCCTTGATCTGCCCGTCGGCCGCGGCCTGGAACATCTCGATGGCGCTCTTGCCGGGCGCCGCCGGCACATCGGCCACGCCCCAGAGGCTGGCGACTTCGGCGCGGTGTGTGGCGTTGCCCAGGTCGCGGTGGCCGCTCATCAGGTTGGACAGCCCGCCCACCTCGCGCCCGCCCATCGCGTTGGGCTGGCCGGTGAGCGAGAAGGGGCCGGCGCCGGGCTTGCCGATCTGGCCGGTCGCCAGGTGCAGATTGATCAGCGCAGCGTTCTTGTCGGTGCCGGCGGCGCTCTGGTTGAGGCCCTGGCAGTAGAGCGACAGGGTGGTGCCGCTTCCACGCCGGTCGCTCTGCGCGAACCAGCGGGCCGCCTGCACGAGGTCCTCTTCCCGGATGCCGCAGACGCGGGCCGCTTCCTTCGGCGTCCATGCCCGCACGGTGTCGCGCAGTGCGTCGAAACCGCTCGTGTGCGCGGCGATGTAGGCGGCGTCGGTCAGCCCTTCCCACAGCATGACGTGCAGCATGCCGTGGTAGAGCGCCACGTCGGTGCCGGGCTGGATTTGCAGGAACAGGTCCGCCGTCTCGGCCGTCTCGGTGCGGCGCACGTCGACGACGATCCAGCGCTGGTCCGGCTTGGCCTTGCGGGCGTCCTCCAGCCGGCGGAACAGCACCGGGTGCGCCCAGGCGGTGTTGCTGCCGCTGATGAAGACGGTGTCGGCGTGGGCGAAGTCCTCGTAGCTGCAGGGCGGGGCGTCGGCGCCGAGCGTGCGCTTGTAGCCGGCCACCGCGCTGGACATGCACAGCCGCGAGTTGGTGTCGACGTTGTTGGTGCCGAGCAGGCCCTTGGCGAGCTTGTTGAAGACGTAGTAGTCCTCGGTCAGCAGTTGGCCGGAGAGGTAGAGGCCGAGTGCGTCCGGACCATCCCGGCGCACGATCTCGGCCAGCCGGTCGGCGGCGAGGTCGAGCGCGGATGTCCAGTCGATCACCTCGGTCGGCCCGCCGCGCTGGCTGCGGTCACGGCGCAGGCGCGGTTGCAGCAGCCGGGTCGCCATCGTCACCGGCGCGCTGGCGGTCAGGTGCAGCGTGCTGCCCTTGGTGCAGAGTCGGCCGAAGTTGGCCGGGTGGTCCGGGTCGCCGCGCACGCCCGTGATCTGCGTCCCGTCGGACTCGATGATCACGCCGCAGCCGACGCCGCAGTAGGGGCAGGTGGACCGGGTGTCGGTCGTGGGCAGGGGCATGGTCATCGACGGGCCTTTGTGCGGGTGCGGTGCTGCCGTCTCAGGCGAGTGCGCCGATGGCGATGCTGTTCAGCTCTGCCGCGTCGAGGAAGACCTGCCCGTCGACCACCTGCACCGCGAAGCGCGGCGTGCAGCCCTCGTCCGGCGCCTTGGCGCAGCCGCTGTCCAGCCCGATGGTCCAGTTGTGCAGCGGGCAGGCGACGCTCTCGCCGAAGACGATGCCCTGGCTCAGCGGGCCGCCCTTGTGCGGGCAGCGGTCGAGCAGCGCGAAGACCTTGTCCTCGCTGTTGCGGAAGACGGCGACGTCGCACGAGCCGGGTCGCGCCACGCGGCGGGCGCCCAGCACGGGGATGTCGTCAACGGTGCAGATGGATGTCCAGTCAGTCATGTCAAAAAGCCTCGAATACAGCATTCATTCCGTCATCCCCGCGCAGGCGGGGATCCACACACGCGCAGCTCTCAGGACACCGCCACCGGCGCGAACTGCCGCGTGTCGACATGTGCCTTGGCCGACTCCAGCCACGGATCCGCCGCCCCATCCAGCGCGAACTGCAGCCGCTCCCACAGCTCCCGGCGCAGCTCGGCGTTGTCGATCACCTTGGCCTTGACGTAGTCGAGTCCCACGCGGTCGATGTAGTGCACGGTGCGCTCCAGGTACCAGCCTTCCTCGCGGTAGAGCTGCAGGAAGGCGCCGGCGTGCTCCAGCACCTCGGCGGGTGTCTTCACCTTGACGAAGAACTGCGCCACCTCGGTCTTGATGCCGCCGTTGCCGCCGACGTACAGCTCCCAGCCGGAGTCCACGCCGATGATGCCGACATCCTTGGTGCCGGCTTCCGCGCAGTTGCGCGGGCAGCCCGAGACGGCCAGCTTCACCTTGTGCGGCGAGTACATGGCCCACAGCGCCCGCTCCAGGTCCTTGCCCATCTGGGTGGAGTCCTGCGTGCCGAAGCGGCACCACTCGCTGCCGACGCAGGTCTTCACCGTGCGCAGCGACTTGGCATACGCAAACCCGGACGGCATCCCCAGATCGGCCCACACGCCCTGCAGGTCTTCCTTCTTCACGCCCAGCAGGTCGATGCGCTGGCCGCCGGTGACCTTGACGGTCGGGATGGCGTACTTGTCGGCCACGTCGGCGATGCGGCGCAGGTCGGCCGCCGTCGTCTCGCCGCCCCACATGCGCGGGATGACGGAATAGGTGCCGTTCTTCTGGATGTTGGCGTGGCTGCGCTCGTTGATGAAGCGGCTCTGCGGATCGTCCAGCGCTTCCTTGGGCCAGGTGCTGAGCAGGTAGTAGTTGATCGCGGGGCGGCAGGAGGTGCAGCCGTTCGGCGTCTTCCAGCCGAGGCGCTGGTAGACGCCGTTCGGGCCGGCGTGGCTGACCAGGTGCTCCTTGCGGATCCCGTCGCGCACGTCCTGGTGGCTCAGGTCGGTGCAGCCGCACATCGCCTTCTTCTTCGGCGTGGCGCTGTAGTCGCCGCCGGCCGTGAACATCAGCAGCTGCTCGACCAGCCCGGTGCACGAGCCGCACGAAGCACTCGCCTTGGTGTGCTTGCGCACCTCGTCCAGCGTGAACAGGCCCTTGTCCTTGATCGCCTTGCAGATGGCGCCCTTGTTGACGCCATTGCAGCCGCAGACCTCGTCCGTGTCGGCCATCGCGGCGGCCTTGTTGTGGCCTTCATGGCCCACGTCGCCGATGTTGGATTCGCCGAACATCAGCCGGTCGCGGATGTCGTGGATCTTGCGGCCTTCGCGCAGCAGCTTGAAGTACCAGCTGCCGTCCACCGTGTCGCCGTACAGGCAGGCGCCGATCAGCTTGTCGTCCTGGATCACCAGCTTCTTGTAGACGCCACCGACCGGGTCCGACAGCAGGATTTCCTCGCAGCCCTCGCCGCCGGTGAAGTTGCCGGCCGAGAACAGGTCGATGCCGGTGACCTTGAGCTTGGTGCTGGTCTGGCTGCCGGTGTAGCGGCCGATGCCGAACTCGGCCAGGTGCGTGGCGCAGACCTTGCCCTGCTCGAACAGCGGCGCGACCAGGCCGTAGGCGATGCCGCGGTGGCTGGCGCACTCGCCGATCGAGTAGATGCGCGCGTCGGTGACGGTCTGCAGCGTGTCGGTGACGACGATGCCGCCGCGCCCGCCGTGGTCGCACAGCAGGCCCATCTGCTTGGCCAGATCGGTGTTGGGGCGGATGCCGGCGGCCATCACCACCAGATCGGCCGGGATTTCGCGGCCGTCCTTGAACTTCACGGCCAGCACGCGCCCGCCGGTGCCCTCGTCCTGGTCGCCGATCAGGGCGGCGGTCTGCGCGCCCATCTCGAACTTCAAGCCCCGGTCCTGCAGCGACTTCTGCAGCAGCTTGCCGGCGACGTTGTCCAGCTGGCGCTCCATCAGCCAGTCGGAGATGTGCACCACCGTGACCTGCATCCCGCGCAGCATCAGCCCGTTGGCCGCTTCCAGCCCGAGCAGGCCGCCGCCGATGACGACGGCGTGCTGGTGCGTCTTCGCCGTCTCGATCATGGTGTTCGTGTCGGCGATGTCGCGGTAGGCGATCACGCCCTCCAGGTCCTTGCCGGGCACGGGCAGGATGAAGGGGTTCGAGCCGGTGGCGATCAGCAGGCGGTCGTAGTCGGCCGTGACCGTCTCGCCCTGGGCGTTGACGCCGGTGACGGTGCGGCGGGCGCGGTGCACGTCGGTGACCTTGGTCCCGAGGTGCAGCGTGATGCCGTTGTCCGCGTACCAGCTCAGCGGGTTGAGGATGATCTCGTCGATCGTCTGCTCGCCGGCCAGCACGGGGCTGAGCAGGATGCGGTTGTAGTTGGGGTGCGGCTCGGCGCCGAACACGGTGATGTCGTAGAGATCGGGGGCGATCTTCAGCAGCTCTTCCAGCGTGCGCACGCCGGCCATGCCGTTGCCGACCATCACGAGTTTCATCTTCTGCATCGCGGGCTCCTCAGGAATCAGTCAAACCAGTTAAACCGGGTATTCAAATTGAATGGCGTAGAGCGTTGTTTGGTCCACAATGCCGAGCGATGAGCTTCGATGTCGACATTGGCCACACCAGCGCCTGCGGATTGCGGGAACACAACGAGGATTTCGCGGCAGTCATGCGCGCCGATGCGCACGAGCCGGGCCGGGGTCTGATCGCCGCCGTCGCCGACGGTGTGTCGACGGGCGGCCTGGGACGCGAAGCCGCGCAGACCACGGTGATGAGCCTGGTGCAGGATTTCCATGCCGCACCGGCCACCTGGGAAACGACGGTCGTCCTTGACCGTCTCATCGGCGCCCAGAACGCCTGGCTCGCCGACCACAACCAACGTCGCCGCGGTGCGGGCAACGAACGCCGCGCGGCGCTCACCACCCTCACGGCGCTGGCGCTGCAGGGTCAGACCTGGACACTCGCCCACGTTGGCGATACCCGGGCCTGGCTGCTGCGCCGCGGTGAGCTGCAACAGCTCACCCAGGACCATGCACTCGATCATCCCGACTTCCGCAGCCAGCTCACACGGGCGATCGGCCTCGATCACACCGTGCGCGTGGACTACCTGCAAGGCGAACTGCACCTCGGCGACACCTTTGTGCTCACCTCCGATGGTGTGCATGGTGTGCTCCAGGCCGATCGCCTGCGGATCCTGCTGGCCGCCGCACCCGCCCAGATCGCCAGTGAGGCGCTGGTGGAGGCGGCACTGGCTGCAGGCAGTCAGGACAACGTCACAGCATTGGTCATGCAAGTTACGGGCCTGGCCGCGATGCGGCTGGAAGACAGCCAGGTCCGCGCCCGCCAGCTGCCCGTGCCGCCGCGCATGAAGGTGGGCGATGTGCTGGACGGCTACACCATCACCGCCCTGGTCGCCGACACCGGCGTGCACCGCCTCTACCAGGCCCGCGACACCGCCAGCCGCGCGCTGGTGGCCCTGAAGACGCTGCACGAGTCCCGGGCGAGCGACCGCGAGGAGCGCGCCATGCTGGCCCACGAGGCGTGGCTCGGCCTGCGTGTCACCGAGCGCGAAGGGCAGGGCTTCGTCCGCGTGCGCGAAGTGCCGGACCCGAGTGCCTTCTACATGGTGTTCGACTGGCACAGCGGCCACACCCTGGAGCAGCAGCTGGCGGGCGAGCACCCCCTGAACATCACCGAAGTGGTGCATGGCGGCCTGTCCGTGGCGCGTGCGCTGGGGCGAATGCACCGACTTGGTGTGATTCACCGCGACATCAAGCCCGGCAACCTCCACCTGGGCGACGATGGCCAGTGGCGCGTCCTCGACCTCGGTGTGGCGGTGTCCGGGCGCGAGCCGGCGTCCACCCGCAGCCTGCACGCCGGCACCCCGAGCTACATGAACCCCGAGCAGTGGGACGGCGACCACGGCCACCCCGCCGATGCCGGCAGCGACCTCTTCGCGCTGGGCGTGACGCTCTACCAGTGGCTTACCGGCAAGCTGCCCTACGGCGAGGTCGAGCCCTGGCAGACCGGGCGCTTCCGGCGCGATCCGGTGCCGCCGTCGCGGATGCACCCGGAGGTGCCGATCTGGCTGGACCATGTCGTGCTCAAGGCGGTGGCACGCGATCCGCGGCAGCGTTTCGAGACGGCCGAGGAATTCGCGCTGGCGCTGGAGCGGGGGGCATCCCGGCCATTGCATGCGCCGGGCGGCACACCGCTGGCGGTGCGCGACCCGGCGCTGCTGTGGAAGGTGGCCTGCCTGATCTCGCTGGGCTTCAATGTCCTGCTGGTGGTCTGGCTGCTGTTCCTGCCGAAGGGGTGAACCGTTCAGCGGCTGAAGGCGCGGGAGCCTGTGCCTGACGAGCCGACGCTGGTCGGCGTGCTGCGGGCGCGGCCACCCTTTTCGGCCCAGGTGCGGGTCCAGCGGATCTGCACGATGCGCAACATCGCGAGCATGACCAGCGCCAGCGCCGTGAAGGCCACGAAGCCCCACAGGTAGGAGTTGGTGTACTGCTTGGACAGGCCCATCGCGTTCGGCAGGAAGCCGCCACCGAGCGCGCCGACCTCACCGATCATCGAGCCGGCCACGGCGGTGGCCAGCGGCCAGCGCAGCGGCACGAGCTGGAACAGCGCGCCATTGCCGGCACCCAGCGCCGCGAAGCACAGCATGAACAGCAGCGTCGTCACCACCAGCGACGAGCCGGCAAATCCGCACATCAGCAGCGTGATCGCCACCAGCACCAGCACGCCGGACAGGGTGTTGATGCCGCCGATGCGGTCGGAGATGTAGCCGCCGAGCACGCGCACGCCCGAGCCCATCAGCGTGGCCAGCATGGTGAGCTGGCCGGCTTCGACCTTGGTGACCTTGAACTGGTCGTGGAAGTAGGTCGGCAGGAAGCTGGCGAGGCCGATGAAGCCGCCGAAGGTGACAATGTAGATCAGGCTGAAGGACCAGCCGTCTTTCTCGAACAGGCAGGAGATGTGCTCGCGGAAGGTCTGGTGCTCGCGGTCCGGCGGCTCCTTGGCGGCGAACCACATCACCAGCATGGGCAGCAGCATCGTGCAGGCGGCCAGGCCGTAGACGGTCTGCCAGCCGTACTTCATGGCCAGCGGCGGCGCGAACAGCACGGCCAGCACGGTGCCCGAGTTGCCGGCACCGGCAATGCCCATCGCCAGACCCTTGTACTTCGGCGGGAACCAGCCCGAGCCCAGCGACAGCGCGACACCGAAGCTCGCGCCAGCGATGCCCAGCAGCACCCCCATGGTCAGCACCTCGTCGTAGGTGTCGACCATGGTGTAGCCGAACACCAGCGCGCAGATGATCAGGCCCATCTCGACCATCGCCGCGTTCTTGCGGCCGATGTATTGCGACAGCACGCCCAGCGGGAAGCGCATCAGCGCGCCGGCCAGGATGGGCACCGAGATCATGAAGCCCTTCTGCGCCGCATTCAGTCCGAAGGACTCGCTGATGAACGGACCCATCGCGCCGTTGAGCACCCAGATCGCGAAGCAGAAATCGAAGTAGAGGAAAGACGCGGCCAGCGTGGGCCAGTGTCCTGATTGCAGGAAGGTCTTGAAGTTGGACATGGGGCGTCAGCCTGTGCAGAGGTGGCGCGCGCGCCGGGAGTTGGCGCGGACCGGACGCGGCGGTGCGTCCGGAGCCGATGGTGCGGTGGATCGGCGTGGTCGCTGCTGCGCGACCGCCGTTGTATAAGCACGATATGTGCCACAAGAAGCTGATGCCGGTCCATCCCGGATGCCATGCCCATGGGTGGATGCCCCTGGCTGGCCTGAGGTGTGCTTCAGTAGATGCAATGACAAGAAACAAGGCCTCCACCTGGCCCGCCCCGACGTGATCAACATCCTCGCCATCGCTCCCGCGCCACCCGACGCCCCCACGCTGGTCGCCGACCTCGAATCGAACGGACTCTTCGTCTGCGCCCGCGCCCAATGCGCCAATCTGGTGCGCGAGGCCGTGCGCCATGCACCGGATCTGGTCATCGTCTGGGAGCCCCATCCCGGCGAGGATCTGTTCGAGGCGGTCCGTCTGCTGGAAGCCTCCCTGCCGGTGCCCGTGCTGGTGTTCACCAGCGACGTGCGCGCCGAGACGATGGAGGCGGCGCTGGCCGCGGGCATCGACGGCTGGGTCGTCAATGGCTATGCGGCCGGCCGGCTGCGCCCGCTGATCCAGTTCACGGTCGCGCGCCACCGCCAGATGCGCCAGATGCGCGAGGAACTGGGCGACCTGAAGCGCCGTTTCGAGGAACGCAAGCTGGTCGACCGCGCCAAGGGCATCCTGATGACCGCCCGCCAGGTCAGCGAGGACGAGGCCTTCCGGTTGCTGCGCTCGGCCTCGATGCACGCCAAGCAGCGCATCGGCCAGGTCTCGCAGCAGGTGATCGACGCCGCGCACTACGCCGACGCCATCAACCGCGCCGGCCGGCTGCGCATGTTGTCGCAGCGCATCGTCAAGCTCTATGCACTGGCGGCGATGGGGGTGGAGACGGCCGGCTCGCGCGCGCTGCTGGCCGACTCGGGCGCGCAGATCGACCAGAGCCTGCAGTTGCTGGACCGCACGCTGTCACGCCCGACCTTCGGCGACCTGATCGACGCGGTGCAGGCCACCTGGACGCAACTGCAGGCGAGTCTGGGCAGTACGCCGTCCGCGACCCGCCTCGCGGTGATCGACCAGGACGCCGAGCGCCTGCTGGAGCTGTCCGACCGCCTGACGCAGGCGCTCGAAAACGCCGGGCTGGCGCCAACGCTGCACGTCATCAACGTCTCCGGCCGCCAGCGCATGCTCGCGCAGCGAATGGCCAAGCTCGCGCTGCTGCGCCAGGGTGCGGCGCTGTCGGCGACGGAGCCGCTGCCGGTGGAACTGGCGCCGACGGCCGATGCGTTCGAGCGCGGGCTGGTGTATCTGAAGGACATTCCGCTGTCGACGCCGGGCATCCGCGAGGCCACCGCCGCCGCCGATCTGCGCTGGCAGGAGTTGTTGTCCGCCGTGCGCGGTGGGGCGACGCCGGCCGCGCGGGTCACGCTGGCGGCGGCCAGCGAGGCGCTGCTCGAACTCTTCGACCGCCTGACGCGCGAGTACGAACAGAGCATGCAGCTGCTCATGGGTTGATCCGGTGTGGCCGAACCGCCCGGTCCACGGGCACCGGGCGGTGACAGAGTTCACGCCCGGTGAACGCCCGGTTACCCGGTGTGAGTTTGGTCGCAGGCGGTGAACAGGCGCACTGCCTATCATGGCCGGATGAACCACCTCGAACTGCCTGTCCCCGTGGCGCCGCCTGCTCTGCTGGCCGGCGGTCTGCTCGATCTGCTGCAGGTCGAGGGCGCGCTGCTGGCGCTCAAGGACGCCGACAGCGGGCGCTACCGGTGGGCCAACGCGCCGTGCCTGGCCTGGCTGGGCGCCGATGCGCAGCGTGTGGCCGGCGCGACCGACCTGGAGCTGCTGCCGCAGGCCGAAGCCAATGCGCTGCAGGCGGCGGACGCCCGTGCGCTGGCTGCCGGGCAGGCGGTGGTCGCCGAGGACCACCGGTTCGAGCGCGCCGGGGTGCGCACCGAATTCCACGTGGTGCGCCATGTCATGGCGGCGGCGGACGGCGCGCGCCAGATCCTGAGCCTCTGGCGCGACGTGACGCAGAGCCGGCGCGAGGCGGGCCGGCTGCAGTCGGCGCTGGACCAGATCGAGCGCCAGCAACAGGCGGTCGAGGTGCTGCGCCGCCAGCATGCGCAGGGGCTGGACCGGCCGAGCGAGCTGTTCCGCCGCGAGCATTTCGAGGAGCACCTGCGCCGCGAGGCCGCGCTGTCGCAGCGCGAGCACCGCGAGTTCGCGCTGGTGCTGCTGGCGCTGGACCGGGTCGAGTCGATGCGCCACACACTGGGCGATCCGGCGGTGCAGGCGGTCACGCAGTCGATGGGCCTGCTGATGCGCACCAACACCCGCGCGATGGACGTGCTGTCCCAGCTCGGCGACGGGCGCTTCGCGATCCTGCTGTCCGGTGTCGGGCTGGCGACGGCCCATTCGCGCATGGAGCACCTGCGCCGGGCCTGTGCCACGGAAGTGGTGGTGGTGAACGGGCAGGGCTTCAACTTCGAGGTCTCGATCGGCGTGGCGAGTTTTCCGCACACGGCGGCAACGCTGGCGGACCTCAGCCAGGCCGCCGTGCGCGCGCTGGCCGATGCACGCCAGCGGGGTGGCAACCGGGTCGCGCTGGCCTCGATCCGGCTGGGCGAGATGCTGCCGGTGCACTGAGTGGCGATAGATTTTTGCCTGCTGCAGGATAGCCAAACTCTTCTCGACGTCGGCTTCCGGTCGTCCTATTGTCTGCGTCACACGGTCGCGCCGTTCCGGCTTGCGGCCCGTGCTGTCGTTGCGTGCCGCCCCGGCCGCCTCTCGGAATGACGTTCACCGGAGACTGACATGACGCTCAAGGGTTCCAAGACCGAACAGAACCTGAAGGATGCCTTCGCAGGCGAATCCCAGGCCAACCGCCGCTACCTCTACTTCGCGAACAAGGCCGACATCGAAGGCCAGAACGACGTCGCGGCGCTGTTCCGCTCGACCGCCGAAGGCGAGACCGGCCACGCGCACGGCCACCTCGAATTCCTCGAGGCGGTGGGTGACCCGGCGACCGGCCTGCCCATCGGTCCCTCTCGCCTGAATCTGGCGGCGGCCGTGGCCGGCGAAACCCACGAGTACACCGACATGTACCCCGGCATGGCCCGCACCGCCCGCGACGAGGGCTTCGACGAGATCGCCGACTGGTTCGAGACGCTGGCCAAGGCCGAGCGCTCCCACGCCAACCGCTACCAGCGCGCACTCGACGCCCTGGTGGACTGACGCCCCCGCCCCGACCGCCCGGGGTTGCGGCCCCGGGTGGCCCGGGCCGATGGAGCCGCACCCAATCCTGAACCAGGAGGTCCCCGTGAGCCAGCGTGAAGGCAATCTGGAGGCGCCCACCCGCCATCCGATCGACTGGAAGAACCCGGATTTCCATGACCAGGCGCAGTGCGAGGCCGAGATGGAGCGGGTGTTCGATGTCTGCCATGGCTGCCGCCGCTGCGTGAGCCTGTGCCAGTCCTTCCCGACGCTGTTCGACCTCGTGGACGCGACCGCCGATGGCGAGGTCCACGGCGTCGCCAAGGCCGACTACGGCAAGGTCGTCGAGCAGTGTTACCTCTGCGACCTCTGCTACATGACCAAGTGCCCCTACGTGCCGCCGCACCCGTGGGGACTCGATTTCCCGCACCTGATGCTGCGGGCGAAGGCGATCCGCTTCCAGCAAGGCGAGGTGACGCGGGCCGAGCGGTTCCTGGCGTCGACCGACGTGCACGGGCAGTTCGCCGGCATCCCGGTGGTGGTGCAGATTGCCAACGCGGTCAACCACACCAGCGTCGCACGCGGGGTGATGGAGCAGGTGCTCGGCGTGCACCGCGACGCGTGGATGCCGGAGCTGGCCACGCACCGTTTCCGCAGCAGCGCCGCCGCCAGCCCCTCCACGGTCAGCACCAACGGTGAGCGCACGCCGGGCAAGGTCGCAGTCTTCGCGACCTGCTTCGTCAACTACAACGACCCCGGCATCGGGCACGACCTGCTGAAGGTGCTGGCGCACAACGACATCCCCTACGAACTGGTCGAGAAGGAGCGCTGCTGTGGCATGCCCAAGCTCGAACTGGGGGATCTGGCCTCGGTCGAGGCGAGCAAGGACGCCAACATCCCCGTGCTCGCGCGCTATGCCCGCGAGGGCTACGCGATCCTGGCCGCGGTGCCGTCCTGCACGCTGATGTTCAAGCAGGAACTGCCGCTGCTGTTTCCCGATGATGCCGACGTGGCGCTGGTGCGCGACGCGGTGTGGGACCCGTTCGAGTACCTCGTCGCGCGCCACAAGGACGGCCTGCTGCGCACCGATTTCACGCAGGCGCTGGGGCGGATCAGCTACCAGATCCCGTGCCACGGCCGCGTGCAGAAGATCGGCCGCAAGACGGAGGAGATGTTCCGGCTGATCGGCAAGACCGTGGCGGTCGAGCTGAACACGGTCGAACGCTGCTCGGGCCACGCTGGCACCTACGGCATCAAGAAACCCTTCCACGAGACCGCGATGAAGATCGGCAAGCCGGTCTTCAAGGCGATGGGCAAGCTGGGGGCGGACGGCAAAGGCCCGGACTGGATCAGCTCCGACTGCCCGCTGGGCGGCCATCACATCGCGCAGGGCATGGCCAACAACGGCCTGCCCACGGCGCCACTGGCCCACCCGCTCTCGCTGGTCGCCCGCGCCTACGGCCTGCACCCCTGAACCGCGCCCGCTCCATCCGACAGGAGAACCACCCCATGGCCATCACCCGCGACAGCCTGATGACGCTCGAAGCCTATGCGCGCGCGCGGCCCGCGCTGCGCGCCGAGGTGATCGCCCACCGGCGCCTGCGCAGCGTCCACCTCGGCGAGCACATGCTGCTGCAGTTCGAGGACGAGACGACCCTGCGCTACCAGGTGCAGGAGATGCTGCGGGTCGAGAAGATCTTCGAGGAGGAGGGCATCCGCGCCGAGCTGGACACCTACCTGCCCCTGCTGCCGGACGGCAGCAACTGGAAGGCGACGCTGATGCTCGAATACCCGGACGTGCACGAGCGGCGACGCGCCCTGGCGCGCCTGATCGGCGTGGAGGACCGGGTCTTCGTCGAGGTGGACGGCTATCCCCGCGTCCACGCGATCGCCGACGAGGACCTGGACCGGGAGACCGCGGAGAAGACCTCGGCGGTGCACTTCGTGCGCTTCGAGTTCGATGCACGCACCCGGTCGGCGATTCTGGCGGGCGCCGAGGTGACGATCGGCTGCGACCACTCGGCGTATCCCGTGCACCAGCGGGTGGGGGCGGAGACGCTGGCCAGTCTGGCGGGGGACCTGCGCTGAGCCGGGCCTGCGCGGCCGTGGCCCGGCGCTTCAGGCCATCGACTTGTAGAGCATGTAGGCCGCCAGCCCGTACAGGGTGCAGGCGAAGACCTTCTTCAGCTGCTTGATGTTCATCGCGTGCGCGGTGCGTGCGCCGAGCGGGGCGGTGGTGACGCTGGCCGTGGCGATGATGGCGAGTCCCGGCAGCCACAGGTAGCCGAGCGCGCCGGGCAGCGGGCTGGGCATCGACCACCCACCCACCACATAGCCGATCGTGTTTGCCAGCGCGATCGGGAAGCCGAGGGCCGCCGAGGTCGCCACCGCGTTGTGCATGGCGACATTGCACCAGTTCATGAAGGGCACGGAGATGAAGCCGCCGCCGGCGCCGACCAGCCCGGAAACGAAACCGATCAGCCCCCCCGCGCCGAGGCTGCCGGCCTTGCCCGGCATCTGGCGCGTCGGGGCAGGTTTGCGGTCCAGCAGCATCTGGGTGGCGGAAAAGGCGACGAAGACCGCAAACACCAGCGCGAGCGTCGTGCCCTTGAGCAGCGAGAACACCCCGGCGCCCGCCACCAGCCCGCCCAGCACGATGCCGGGCGCGAGCGTGCGCACGATGTCCCAGCGGACGGCGCCGCGCTTGTGGTGCGCCCGCACGCTGGAAACCGAGGTGAAGAGGATGGTGGCCATGGAGGTGGCGATGGCCATCTTGACCGCCAGCGATGCGTCCACGCCGCGCGCCGAGAGGATCAGCGTCATGAACGGCACCATCAGCATGCCGCCGCCAATGCCGAGCAGGCCGGCGAGGAAACCGGTGCAGGTGCCGAGCGCGAGAAGCTGGGCAACCAGGGTGAGATCGAGGTGCATGTAGGGGGTGTCCGCTGCGAACCGAAGGCCGCATTCCTGAACCCAGGGGATTCAGGTGGGCGAGGTCAGACCGGCTTCGGGTTCATCTGACGCGAGACGATCACACCAGCTGGTCAATGTTCCAAGCCCAGGCTCGCGAGAGCATCGGTTCAAGGAAATAAAACCCCCGCGAACGCAGCGGACGGGTCAATTCTATGACGATCCCGGCCCTGCGGCTCAGGTCGAAACGTGATCCTGGTCACCGAGTGCAGCATCGATCCTGCGTACCAGGCTGTCGACGTCGATGGTGATCAGGGGTGTGCTGGGGGCCAGTACCGGTGTGGATTCGGTGATCTGCACCGGCGTGACGTGGCCGTCCATCGTGCGGTGCTCGATGAGCGAATACGCCAGATTCAGCGCCGCCAGCACGGCGATGCGCTCGCGTGCCTTGACCCGGCCCGCGTCGCGGATGGTGCACATCTCGCGGTCGACCTGGCGCACGGCGGCGGTCAGGACGGCTTCGCCGCCGTCCGGGCAGGCCAGGATGTAGCTCTGGCCCATGATGCTGACTTCGAGCTGTTTCATACGCCGCCTCCCGATGCGCCGCGGTCGTGGGTATCGACATCCCCCGCCGGCAGACGCTCGATCAGGGCGTCGATGCGGGCCCGCGCTGCGGCCAGCCGGGAGCGCAGGTTGTCGCGTTCGGCCGCGGTGGCGGTGAGTTGCTGTTCGAGCTGGGCATTCACGTGCTGTAGCTCTTCGTGGCGCAGAAGCAGCCGTTCTACCCGTTCGGCGAGGTCTTCGAGTGTGGACATTGCGCGGTGGCGGTTGCGTAGTGCGTAGTGGTGGGCGCGACAGTCCGCGCGCCCTGTTCGCGATGATTGTAGTGGTCCGGGCGGGCACCGTTTACAATTCACGCTGTTGGTGCTCGTGCCGGCCTTCACGCCGCCACGGTTAAACGGGAAGCAGGAAAGTTCACGCCCTTTCGGGCCACGCTCCACCTGCGCTGCCCCCGCAACGGTAAGCGGACGGGAGCCTCGCGCTCTCTGCCTCGGCGCACATGCCACTGGTGTCATTGGGATACCGGGAAGGTCGCTCGGGGTTCGTCCGTCAGCCCGGATACCGGCCAACGGGGGGCGGACGACAGTCGTCGTTCGCCATTGAGGTGTGCGCCTGCGGGGAAGCTGGCGCCACGATCTTTCTGCGCTGTGTTCTCCTATGACCTCCGAATTCCGGGCCGCCTCGCTGCCCCGCCTGTCCGTGCGCCCCGTCGCACTGGCCGCCGCGCTGTGCGCGTTCTCCCTCCTCCCGACCGCCGCTTCCGCGCAGTCCAGCGCGGCCAACACCACGGCGGCCGCGGCGTCTCTGCCCTCCGTGGTCATCACGGCCACCCGCACGCCGGTGCGCGCCGACCAGACCGTGGCCGACGTCACCGTGCTGACCCGCGACGACCTGGAGCGCGCCAGCGGCCGCACGCTGAGCGAAGTGCTGAGCCAGCAAGGCGGCATCCAGCTCTCGTCCAACGGCGGCCTGGGCAAGACCAGCTCCGTCTTCATCCGCGGCCTGGAAGGGCGCCACGTGCTGCTGCTGGTCGATGGCGTGCGCTACGGCTCGGCCACCACCGGCATGCCCGAACTCGACAACCTGCCGCTCGGCGACATCGATCGCATCGAGATCGTGCGCGGTCCGCTGTCCAGCCTCTACGGCAGTGATGCGGTCGGCGGCGTGGTGCAGGTCTTCACCCGCCGCGCCAGCGCCAGCGAAGGCACGCGCTACAACGGCTCCGTCACCGCGGGCGCCCGCCGCTACGGCCAGGCCAGTGCCGGCACGAGCTTCAACGACGGCCAGTGGAGCGGCGCCCTGCAGCTTCTGCACACCGAAAACGGCGGCTTCTCGGCCACCAACCCGCGCGCCGAGTTCGGCAACTACAACGCCGATCCCGACGGCTTCCGCCAGAACGCCGCCAGCGCCCACGTCGGCCTGAAGCTCTCGCAAGGCTGGCAGGTCGGCGCCCACCTGCTGAGCGCCGATGCCCTGTCCGCCTACGACGACGGCCCGGGCGTCGACGCCAAGTCCGGCCTGCGCACCCGCGTGCTGTCGGTCGATACCTCGGGCGAGGTGACGTCCGGCTGGCGCACGCAGCTGCGTCTGGCCCGCAGCGCCAACGACTACGAGACGATCGCCTCCGCGTCGCCGTATGCCGACCTCGGCACCATCGCCACCGTGCAGCAGCAGCTGAGCTGGGACAACACCGTCAGCCTGCCCGTCGGCACGCTGCTGGTCGTCGCGGAACACCTCAAGCAGAAGGTGAGCAAGCCCGCCGGCAACTACGACACCACGGACCGCACGATCAACAGCCTCGCCCTGGGTTACAACGCCACGGTCGGCATCCACACCGTGCAGGCCAGCGTGCGCCACGACCGCAACTCGCAGTACGGCAACCCGACCACCGGCACCGTCGGCTACGGCATCGCGCTGATGGAAGGCCTGCGCGCCACGGCACAGATCGGCACCAGCTTCGTGGCCCCCAGCTTCAACCAGCTCTACTGGCCGTCCTACGGCAACCCGAAGCTGGAGCCGGAGAAGGGCAAGCACGCCGAGGTCGGTCTGCGCTACACGACTGGCGAGCAGCAGTTCAGCGCCACCGTGTTCGGCAACCGCATCCGCGGCTACATCACGCAGGGCGCCAACCCGGTGAACCTGCCGTACGCGCAGAGCAACGGCGTGAGCCTGGGCTACGACGGCCAGCTCGGCCCGCTCAAGCTCGGGGCGGCGGTGGACCACCTGACGCCCAAGAACGACACCGACGGCAGTGCCAACCAGGGCAAGCTGCTGCAGCGCCGTGCGCGCAATGCCGCCAAGCTGAGCGCCGACGTCGACCTGGGCGCCTGGACGGTCGGCACCGGCCTGCAGGCCTACAGCCACCGCTTCAACGACACCGCCAACAAGCAGCGCCTGGCCGGTTACGCCACGGTCGACCTGCACGCGCAGTGGCAGTACGCGCCCGACTGGGCGCTGGGCGCACGGCTGAACAACGTCACCAACCGCCCGTACGAGACCGCGCTGGGCTACAACCAGCCGGGGCGCGAGCTGTACGTGACGCTGCGCTACACGCCGCGCTGAGCTGAGGCGAGCGTCTTTCGCCATGCACCCGCAGAGCGAGTTCATCCTCGGCGGCCAGCGCAGTGGCAAGTCGCGCTGCGGCGAGCGGCGCGCGGCCGACTGGCTGGTGCAGCCCGGCCACCGCGCCGTGCTGCTGGCCACCGCGCTCGGCGGTGACGAGGAGATGCGCGCCCGCATCCAGCGGCACCAGGCGGATCGGGCCGTGCGTGTGCCGGCGATGGCGCTCGACGAGGTGCGGCGCGACCTCGCCGACGCCGTCCGCCGCCACAGCGCGCCGGACTGCCTCGTGCTGGTGGACTGCCTGACGCTGTGGCTGACGCAGTGGCTGATGCCACTGGAGCCGCTGGAGGGCGGGCCGGTCGACGACACGCGCTGGCTCGCTGTGCTGGCTGATCTGGACGCGGCCTTGCTGGCGGCGCCCGGCCCGGTCGTGCTCGTCTCGAACGAGATCGGGCTGGGTTTGTCGCCGATGTCGCGCGAGGCGCGGCGCTACGTCGATGAACTTGGCCGCTTGCACCAGCAGATCGCTGCGCGCTGTCCGCGGGTAACGCTGCTGGTGGCGGGGATCGAGATGGCGGTGAAGCGATGAGCCGCGGGCGCTGGCTGCTGGCGCTGTGGCTGGCGGTGGCGGCCTGCTCCGCCCGCGCCGAGGTGGTCGTGCGGGACGACCGCGGCGCGACGGTCAAGCTCGCCGCGCCGCCGCAGCGCATCGTCACGCTGCTGCCCTCGCTGACCGAAACCGTCTGCGCGCTCGGCTACTGCGAGCGGCTGGTCGGCACCGACCGCTATTCCAACTGGCCCGCCAGCGTGCCCGCGCTGCCCAAGCTCGGCGGCATGGACGACACGCAGGTCGAGCGCGTCGTCGCGCTGCGGCCGGATGTCGTGCTGGCGGCGCGCTCGACGCGGGCGGTCGAGCGGCTGGAGTCGCTGGGGCTGCACGTCGTCGTGCTGGAGCCGCGCAGCCAGGCCGAAGCGAAACGCACGGTCGCCACCATCGCCACGCTGATGGGCCGGCCGGAGCAGGGCGCCGTGCTGTGGGCGCGCATCGACCAGCAGGTGCAGCGCGCCGCGGCCCGCGTGCCAGCGGCGCTGCGGGGCCAGAAGGTGTACTTCGAGGTGGACTCGGCCCCCTACGCGGCCGGCAGCACGTCCTTCCTCGGCGAATTGCTGACCCAGCTCGGCCTGGGCAACATCGTCCCGCCCGCGCTCGGCCCGTTCCCGAAACTCAACCCTGAATTCATCGTCAAGGCGCAGCCGGATCTGGTCATGGCGGTCGAGCGCAACCTGCGCGACATGCCACGTCGCCCCGGCTGGTCCACGCTGAAGGCATTGCAGACCGGCCGCACCTGCGCCTTCGAGGCCACGCGCTACGAGATGCTCGTGCGTCCCGGCCCGCGGCTGGGCGAAGCGGCCGAACTGGTCGCCGACTGCTTGCAGGCGCTGCCCCCATGAGCGAACACGAGCAGCGCCGCCGCACCCGCCTGGCCTGGGCGCTGGCGCTGGTCGCGCTGCTGGGTGGCACGGCCGGGTTGGTCGCGGGCAGCGAGGGTTGGAGCCTCGCCGCATTCCGCACCATGCTGGCCGATGGCTCGGCCGACCTGATCCTGTGGCAGATCCGCGCCCCGCGCACGCTGGGCGCGTGGCTGACCGGCGCGCTGTTCGGCCTCGCCGGGGCAATCGCGCAAGGCCTGTTCCGCAACCCGCTGGCCGATCCTTATCTGCTCGGCTCGGCGGCGGGTGCCTCGCTGGGCGTGGTGCTGGTGCTCGCGGCCAGCTCGCTCGCCGGCGTGGGGCTGAGTCTGGCGACCGCGGAGCTGCTGTCGCGCTTCGGGCTGGTCGCGGCGGCGTTCGTGGGCGCGCTGGTCGGGGTCGGCCTGACCTTGTCGCTGGCCCGCGGCGCGCAGCACACGACGCGGCTGCTGCTGGCCGGCGTCGTGGTCGGCGTGGTGCTGGGCGCGCTCAACGACCTGCTGACCACCCTCGCGCCCGACGCGCTGCGCGGCAAACAGGCCTTCCTGCTCGGCACGACGGGCTTTCTCGGCTGGTCGAGCTGCGCGGTGCTGGGCGCCGTGCTGCTGCTGGTGCTGCCGCCGGGCTGGCGGCTGTCGCGGGTGCTGGATGCGCTGACGCTCGGTGAGGACAGCGCCGTCAGCCTCGGCCTGCCATTGCCGATGCTGCGGCTGGTGCTGGTCGTGCTGATGGCGCTGGCCACCGGCACGGCGGTGTCGCAGGCCGGCATGGTCGCCTTCGTCGGCCTGGTCGCGCCGCACCTGGTCCGGCGCTTTGTCCACGCGACGCACGGCTACCGGCTCGTCGCCAGCGCGGCGATGGGCGGCGCGCTGCTGCTGCTGGCCGACGTGCTGGCGCGCACGCTGATCGCGCCGCAGGAGCTGCCGGTCGGCGTGCTGACCGCCGTGCTTGGCGGCTTCTACCTGCTGTGGCTGCTGCGCCGCCGGGAGATCGCAGGATGAGCACGCCCACCCCCTTCCGTCATGCCCGCGAAGGCGGGCACCCACCCCCGCCAGCCTCCCTGTCCACCACGGCGCTGGAAGTCCACCTCGGTGGCCGCCCCATCCTCCACGGCATCACCCTCGCGTTCGACCGCGGCTGGACCGCCATCGTCGGCCCGAACGGCGCCGGCAAGTCCACGCTGCTGCGCGCACTCGCCGGCCTGCAGCCGCTCCACGCAGGCGAGGTCTCGCTGGCCGGCCGCCCGCTGGGCCACTGGTCCGCCCGCGACCGCGCCCGCCAGCTCGCCTGGCTCGCGCAGCAGGCCGAATCCAGCGGCGAACTCACCGTGCGCGACATCGTCCACCTCGGCCGCCTGCCGCAGCTCGGCCTGTTCGCCACGCCCGGCCCGCAGGACGAGGCCATCGTCCAGCAGGCCATGCGCGACACCGAATGCCAGGCCTGGCAGCACCGCCGCCTGTCCGAACTTTCGGGCGGCGAGCGCCAGCGGGTGTTCCTCGCCCGGGCGCTGGCCGTGCAGGCGCCGGTGCTGCTGCTCGACGAGCCGACCACCCACCTCGACCCGCCGCACCAGGTGGCGCTGGTCCGCCAGATGGCGCGGCTTGGCCGCACGCAGGTGGTCATCAGCGTGCTGCACGACCTGAGCCTCGCGCTGGCTGCGGACCGGCTGGTCGTACTGGCGGCGGGTGCTGTGCGTGCGGTCGGCTGCTGCGACGATCCGGCCGTGCACGCCGCGCTGGTCGAGGTGTTTGGCGGCGCGATCCGCATCGAGCGCGTCGGTGCGCAGTGGGTCGCGCTGCCCCAGCTCTTTCAAGGTTTCCAAGGAACCCCACCATGAACATCGAACAACCGCCCGTCGACCGCGAACGCATCGTCCCCGACGGCGAGCGCCGGGGCCTCGTCCTGGTCCACACCGGCGACGGCAAGGGCAAGAGCACAGCGGCCTTCGGGCTGGCGATCCGCGCCCACGGCCGCGGCAAGGCGGTCAAGGTCTACCAGTTCATGAAGGTGCCCAGCGCGCGCTTCGGCGAACACCGGCTGTTCGAGCAGATCGGTATTCCCATCGAAGGGCTGGGCGACGGTTTCTCGTGGAAGAGCAAGGACCTCGACCACTCCGCCCAGCTCGCCCGCGACGGCTGGGCCAAGGCCGAGGCGACGATCCGCGCGGGTGAACACTTCCTCGTCGTCCTCGACGAGATCATGTACCCGCTGCGCTACGGCTGGGTGCCGCTGGAGCCGGTGCTGCAGGCGCTGCGCGAGCGGCCGGCGCATGTCCACGTCGTGCTCACCGGCCGCAACGCGCCGGAGGAACTCGTCGAACTCGCCGACACCGTGACCGAGATGGCGCTGGTGAAGCACCACTTCAAGGCGGGTGTGCCGGCGCAGCGCGGCATCGAGGACTGACGCGATGACCGCCCCGATGACTGCGACGATGAAATCCGCCATCAGCTGGAGCGCCGGCAAGGACTCCTGCCTGGCGCTGCTGCATGCCCGCGAAGCGGGCCACGACGTGCAGACCTTCCTGACGATGTGCGAGGCCGATGGCTTCAGCAAGTCGCACGCGCTCGCGCCCGAGGTGATTGCCGCGCAGGTCACTGCCTTCGGCGGCGTGTGGCGGGCGGTGGCCGTACCGGACGGGCTGCCGGGGGCGTACGCGATGTGCTTCGACGCCGCGCTGCAGTCCCTGCACGACAGCGGCTACACCCACGTCGTCTTCGGTGACATCGACCTGCAGGCGCACCGCGACTGGCTGGAGCCGGCCTGCGAGCGGGCCGGTCTGCAGGCGGTCTTTCCGCTGTGGGGCCTGTCGCGTGCGGCGCTGGCCCGCGAGATCCTCGACCGGGGCATCCGGGCGCGGCTGGTCTGCGTGGACAGCAGCCGGCTGGACGCCCGTTTCTGCGGCCGCGACTACGACGCCGCGCTGCTGGCCGAGCTGCCAGCGGGCGTGTGTGTCTGTGGCGAGGACGGCGAGTTCCACACCGTCGTCGTCGACGCGCCGGGCATGGCCGCGCCGCTGGCGCTGGTCAGTGGCGGCACGCGCACCGTCTTCGCCCGCCCGCCGATGCGCCCGACCACGCTGGTGTTCGACGAACTGCGGCTGGCCAACGCACCGTGACGCTGACCGCGCTCGCCACCGACCCGGCGCCGTGGCCCGTGCTGCAGGCCGGGGCGCTGCTGCTCGCCTGGGCGCTGGACCGCCGATTCGGCGAGCCGCCGAACGCCTGGCATCCGGTGGCGTGGCTGGGGTCGGTGCTGGGGCCGGTCGGACGGCGGGTGCGCGCCTGGCCGCCGCGGGCGGCGTTCGTGGGCGGGGCGCTGGTCTGGTGTGGGCTGGCCGCCGGACTGGTGGCGGGCGCCTGGGGGTTGCAGAGCTGGCTGCGGACGTTGCCGGCCTGGTTGGCCGTGCCGCTGCTGGCGCTGCTGCTCAAACCGCTGTTCGCGGCGCGGATGCTCTGCGACGAGGTGCGGGCGGTCGAAGCGGCCTTGCAGCAGGGGCTGGAGGCGGGACGCGCGCGCCTGGCCTGGCTGGTCAGCCGCGACGTGCGCCAGCTCACTGCCGCGCAGGTGCGCGAGTCGGCGATCGAGACGCTGGCCGAGAACCTCAACGACTCGGTGATCGCGCCGCTGGCGTGGTTCGCCGTGGCGGGCCTGCCGGGCGCCGTGCTGTACCGGTTTGCCAACACGGCGGACGCGATGTGGGGCTACCGCGGCGCCTGGGAATGGGCCGGCAAGTGGGCGGCGCGGGCGGACGATGGGCTGTCGTGGCCGACCGCGCGCGTGACGGCGCTGCTGCTGCGTCCGGCGTGGCGCGTGGCGGACTGGGTGCAGCTGCGCGGCGAGGCGGCGCGCACGCCGTCGCCCAATGGCGGCTGGTCGATGGGGGCGATGGCGTTACGTCTGGACATCTGTCTGGGCAAGCCGGGGGTCTATGCTCTGCACCCCCGAGGCCGAGCACCCGAGGCTGCAGACGTGGAGACCGCCCTGCGGCACACCCAGTCGGCCGTCCGGTGGTGGATGACCATGCTCGCGGGTGGCTGGCTGGGGTGGGCGTTGATGGGGGCGGCCGGGGGGCCAGCCTGAATGAGCAGAACATGACGTCGATCCACGACCGCCTGGACCACCACGACCTTGTCCGCACGCACGGAGGGCCCGACGCCCTGGGCGTGCCGCGCTGGGACTTTTCCACCAATGCCAATGCCTGCGGGCCGGCGCCGATGGCGCTGGAGCAGGTCCGGCAGGTCGATGTGCGGCGCTACCCGGACCCGAGTTACGCGGCCCTGCGGCAGCAGCTCGCGCGGCTGCACGGGGTCGATCCGGCGCGCATCGTCGTGGCGGGCAGCGCCAGCGAGTTCATCCGGCGCATGACGCTGGCGATCGCGCTGCTGCATCCGGGCGCGCGGGTGCGGGTGCCGGACTACGCCTACGGGGAATACGCCGCTGCGGCGGAATCGCTCGGCCTGCGCGTGGTGCGCGAGATCGACGACGTGGACACGAAGGACCCGGCGTGGCTGATCTGGCACACCGAGCCGGGCAGCCCGATCGGCGATGCCCGCGCCGCGCCGCCGTTCAACCCGGGCGAGTCGGTGCTGGTGATTGACCGCGCCTACTCGCCGCTGCGGCTGGATGGCGAGGCGCCGCCGGTGCCCGACGATGCTTGGCAGCTCTGGTCGCCGAACAAGGCGCTGGGGCTGACCGGCGTGCGCGGCGCCTACGCGATCGCGCCGGCCCGCACGCCCGAATCCGCTGCGCTGACCGACTGGCTGACCGGCCGGCTCTCGGCGCTCGCGCCCTCGTGGCCGCTGGGTGCCCATGCGGTGGCGATGCTGCAGTGCTGGACCACGGAAGAGGCGCAGAGCTGGCTGCGCTCCAGCCTGCACATCTTGCGCAGCTGGCGGCGGCAGCAGATCGAGCTGTGCCAGAAGCGCCTGGGCTGGACCTGCCTGACCAGCGTCACGCCGTACTACATCGCCCGCTGGGGCCAGTGGACGGCGGGCGAGGACGCCGAGTCCGATCCGCTGCACCCGGCGCAGGTGCTGCCGGAGTTGCGCGCCCTGGGCATCAAGCTGCGCGACTGCACGTCGATGGGCCTGCCGGGCTGGGTGCGCGTGAGCGTGCAGCCGCCGCCCTCGCAGCAGGCGCTGTCGCTGCTGTGGCGCCAGACGGTGGGCGACGGCGGCTTCGTGCCGACGGTGCGGCAGTCGGGCTTCCAGAGCCTGTCGACTTACTGAATGAAAACCTACTGAACTCAAGGAACTCCATGGCACGCGCAGTGATGGTCCTGGGCACCACGAGTGGCGCCGGCAAGAGCTGGCTGGCCACGGCGCTGTGCCGCTGGTATGCACGCCGCGGCTTCAAGGTCGCGCCCTTCAAGGCGCAGAACATGAGCAACAACGCCCGCGTCGTGCCCGGCCCGGACGGGCGCATGGGCGAGATCGGCAGCGCGCAGTACTTCCAGGCGCTCGCCGCCCGCGCCACGCCCGAGGTGCGCCAGAACCCGGTGCTGCTCAAGCCCGAGGCGGACACGCGCAGCCAGGTCGTCGTGCTGGGTGCCGTGCGGCGCGATCTGGGCGCCGTGCCGTGGCGCGAACGCAGCGAGGCGCTGTGGCCGTTCGCCCGCGACGCGCTGCACGAGTTGATGGCCGAGAACGACGTGGTCGTCATCGAGGGCGCCGGCTCGCCCGCCGAGATCAACCTGCACAGCAGCGACTACGTCAACATGCGCACCGCGCTGGCCGTGGACGCCGCCTGCCTGCTGGTGACCGACATCGACCGCGGCGGCGCCTTCGCCCACCTCTACGGCACGCACCAGCTGCTGCCGGCCGAGGAACGCGCGCTGATCCGCGGCTTCGTGCTCAACCGCTTCCGCGGCGACGCGGCGCTGCTCGCCCCCGGCCCGGAACAGCTCGAAGCGCTCACCGGCGTGCCCACGGTCGCCGTGCTGCCGATGTGGCGCGAGCACGGCTTGCCGGAAGAGGACGGCGTGTTCGACGACCGCTCCAGCGGGGGCGCCTCGTCGGTGCGGCCGCTGCGCGTGGCGGTGATCGCCTACCCGCGCATCAGTAACCTCGACGAATTCCAGCCGCTGCGCAACCTGCCCGGCGTGCGGCTGGTCTGGGCGCGGGGTCCGGCCGATCTGGACGGGGCCGACTGGGTCATCCTGCCCGGCTCGAAGCACACCACCGCCGACCTGGCCTGGCTGCGCGCGCAGGGGCTGGACCAGGCGGTCGCGCGCCACGCGGGGCAGGGTGGGGCGGTGCTGGGCATCTGCGGCGGCCTGCAGATGCTGGGCGAGGCGCTGATCGACCTGCACGCGGTCGACGACCCGCTCGGCGGCAACGCACCCGGCCTGGGCCTGCTGCCGCTGGTGACCGCCTTCGACCCGGACAAGCTGCTGCAGCCGACGCAGGCCCGCTTTGCCACGCTGGACGGGCCGTGGTCGGCGCTGTCCGGCGTCGCCTTCGACGGCTACGAGATCCACCACGGCCGCACCGCGCAGCACCCGGACCTGCCCGCCGCCACCGTGGCGGTGCACAACGCCGCGGGCGAGGTGCTGGGCTGGCAGCAGGGCGCCGCGCTCGGGCTGTATGCACACGGCCTGTTCGAATCGCCCGCCGTGCTGCGCGCGCTGTTCGGCGCCGAGGTGCGCACGCTCGACGCCGTGTTCGACGGCCTCGCCGATTTTCTGGACCAGCACGTGCCTGAAGGCGTGCTGCTGTCCCTGCTCCACAACGACAAGGACTCCCGATGACTGCACCCACCTTCACCGTTCCCCTGATCGACGATCTGCAGGACGAGGCGCTGACCGCGCGCGTCCAGACCGCGCTCGACCAGAAGACCAAGCCGCAGGGCTCGCTCGGCCGCCTCGAAGCGCTGGCGCTGAAGCTGGCCCAGATCCAGGGCCGCGAGCTGCCGGCGCTGGAGCATCCGCAGATGGTCGTGTTCGCCGGCGACCACGGGCTGGCGGCACGCGGTGTCTCGGCCTTCCCGAGCGACGTGACCTGGCAGATGGTCGAGAACTTCCTGGCCGGTGGTGCGGCGGTCAGCGTGCTGGCGCGTCAGCACGGGCTGGCGCTGACGGTGGTGGATGCCGGCGTGAAGCACGAGTTCGCGCCGCGTCCGGGCCTGCTGCAGCGCAAGATCGGCTGGGGCACGGCGGACGCGCTGGAAGGCCCGGCGATGAGCGCCGCCGAGTGCGCCGCGGCGATCGAGACCGGCGCGGGGGTCGTGCGCAGCCTGCCGGGCAACGTACTGCTGTTCGGCGAGATGGGCATCGGCAACACCTCGTCGGCCTCGCTGCTGATGGCGCGGCTGACCGGCGAGGCCATTGACCGCTGCACCGGCCGCGGCACCGGCGTGGACGGCCCGGCGCTGGTGCGCAAGACCGAGATCCTGCGCAAGGTGCTGGACCGCCACGAAGCGGCGACGGCGCCGCTCGACGCGCTGGCGGCCTTCGGCGGTTTCGAGATCGCGATGCTGGTCGGCGCGGTGCTGGAAGCGGCGGCCCAGCGGCGGGTCATCGTCGTCGATGGCTTCATCGTGAGCAGCGCCGTGCTGGTGGCGTCGCGCCTCGCGCCGCACGTGCTGCAGCGCTGCGTGTTCGCGCACCAGTCGGACGAATCCGGCCACCGCCTGATGCTGGCGCGCCTGGAAGCCGAGCCGCTGCTGAGCCTCGGCCTGCGGCTGGGTGAAGGCTCGGGCGCGGCGCTGGCCTGGCCGCTGCTGGACTCGGCCTGCCGCATCCTGGCGGAGATGGCGAGCTTCGCCTCGGCCGGCGTGAGCGACCGCGCGGGCTGATCTGGTGATGCGCGCGCTGGTCCACGAACTCCGCCTGTTCTGCATCGCGCTCCAGTTCTTCACCCGCGTCCCCGTGCCGGCCTGGGTCGGCTGGACACCCGAGTGGATGCATTCCAGCGCCCGCCACTACCCGGCGGTCGGGCTGTGCATCGGCGCGGTTGGCGCGGCGGTGCTGGCGCTGGCGGCGCAGGGCTGGCCGCTGCCGGTGGCGGTCGGGTTGTCGATGGCGGCGACCGTCTGGATGACCGGCGGTTTCCACGAGGACGGCCTGGCCGACACCTGCGACGGCCTCGGCGGCACGGTCAGCCGGGAGCGGGCGCTGACGATCATGAAGGACTCGCGCCTGGGCAGCTACGGTGCGCTCGGGCTGGTCGGCGTGCTCGGGCTGAAGGCGGTGACGTTGCACGGCCTCGTCACCGTGGACCTGCTGCCCGCCGCTGTCGCCACCGTCTGGGCGCACGCGCTGTCGCGGGTCGCGCCGGTCGTGCTGCTGTGGGTGCTGCCCTATGCGGGTGATCTGGAGCACGCCAAGGCCAAGCCGATGGCGCAGCAGATTTCCGGCCGCGGGCTGCTCGTCGTGCTGGGCTGGGCGGCTGTGGTGAGCGTCGCCGCGGTGGCCGTGCTGGGTGATCTGCGGCCGGTGCTGGCGGGGCTGCTCGGGCTGGCGGGCATGGTGCTGTGGTGCGGGCGCTGGTTCCATGGCCGGCTGGGCGGCTACACGGGGGACACGCTGGGCGCCTCGCAGCAGTTGAGCGAACTGGCGGCGCTGCTGGGCTGGCTGGCGGTGCTGCATGGCTGACGGGCGGCTGGAACTCGCCGTCTGGCGCCACCCGAAACCGATCGGCGCAGCCGGGCGCTGCATCGGCCAGACCGATCTGCCGGTCGACCCGCGCCGCGCCAAGCGCCTGGCGCACCGCATCCGCCAGACCGCGCGCCGCGAGGGTCTGCCGCACGTGGTCGCCACGTCACCGCTGCGCCGTGGGGCCGACGTCGGCCGCTGGCTGCGGCGCTGGGGCTGGCGACACCAGATCGACGCACGCCTGATCGAACTGGATTTCGGCGCCTGGGACGGCCAGCGCTGGTCCGCCATCGCCTACGCCGAGGTGCTGGCCTGGGAGGCCGCGTTCCTGCACCACGCGCCCGGCAGCGGCGAATCGTTGCTGCAACTCCACGCACGGCTGGTGGACGCGCTGGCCGCCGTCCGGGCCGGGCAGTTGCCGCGGCTGGTCGTCGGACATGCCGGCTGGATCACGCTGCTCGGTTGTCTGGACGGCGTGGCACAGGGCACACTGACAGCGGCCACCTGGCCTGCACCACCGCGCTACGGGCAGGGGATTCGCCACCCGGTCCAACACCCGGTACCATCCGCTGCTTTTTGAATTTTGAATTACGACGTCCAAGGACCACCGACGCCATGTTCCGCACCCTGCTCAAGTCCAAGATCCACCGCGCCGCCGTGACCCACTGCGAGCTGCACTACGAAGGTTCCTGCGGCATCGACGAGGACCTGCTCGACGCCGCCAACCTCTGCGAGAACGAGCAGATCCACGTCTGGAACATCAACAACGGCGAGCGCTTCGTCACCTACGTGATCAAGGCGCCGCGGGGCAGCGGCATCATCTCGCTCAACGGCTCGGCCGCGCGCCGCGCCAGCACGGGCGATCTGGTGATCCTGGCCGCCTTCGCCCAGGTCCACGAAGACCAGGTGCCGACGCACGCGCCGAAGCTGGTGTTCATGGACGCGCAGAACCGCATCAAGGAACTGCGCGCCCACCCCGAGAACCCGCCGCAGACCTCGCCGCTGCGCTGAGCGCCTCACCACGCCCGTGAGCCTGAACGACGACTGGCGCGCACGCAGCCTGCGCGCGGTGTGGCATCCCTGCACCCAGATGAAGCTGCACGACGGCACGCCCGGCCATCCGGGCCTGCCGCTGATCCCCGTCGCCCGCGCCGAGGGGGTGTGGCTGCACGACCATGAGGGCCACCGCTACCTCGACGGCATCAGCTCGTGGTGGGTCAACCTCTTCGGCCACAACCACCCGGCGCTGGTGGCGGCGCTGGTCGACCAGCTCGGCCGGCTCGACCACGTCATGCTGGCGGGCTTCACCCACGCGCCGGTGGTCGAACTCTCCGAGCGGCTGGCGGCGCTGACCGGGCTGGGCCACGCCTTCTACGGCAGCGACGGCGCCTCGGCGACCGAGATCGCGCTGAAGATGAGCGCCCACTACTGGCGCAACCACGGCGCGCCGGAGAAATCGCGCTTCGTCGGGCTGGCCGGTGGTTACCACGGCGAGACGGTCGGCGCGCTGGCGGTCACCGACATCGCCATCTTCCGCGAGGCGTATGCGCCGCTGGTGCGGCTGGCGGCGACGGTGGACAGCCCGGATGCCCGCGGCGCCCATGACGGCGAATCGGCCGTGGACGTGGCCGAGCGCGCCGCGCAGTCTCTGGAGCGCTGGCTGGTGCAGCACCACGCCGAGACCGCGGCCGTGATCGTCGAGCCGCTGATCCAGTGCGCCGCCGGCATGGCGATGCACGACGCGCACTACCTGCGGCGCGTGCGGCAGCTGTGCGACCAGTACCGGGTCCACCTCGTCGTGGACGAGATCGCGGTCGGTTTCGGCCGCACCGGGACGCTGTTCGCGCACACCCAGGCCGGCATCCGCCCGGACTTCCTCTGCCTGTCCAAGGGCCTGACGGGCGGGATGCTGCCGCTGTCGGCGGTGCTGACGACGGACACGGTCTACGACGCCTTCTACGACGACACGGTGGCGCGCGGCTTCCTGCACTCGCACTCGTACACCGGCAATCCGCTGGCCTGCCGCGCGGCGCTGGCCACGCTCGACCTGTTCGCGCAGGACGACATCCTGGCGCGCAACCGGGTGACCGCGGCGCAACTGAGTGAGCGCCTCGCGCCACTGACCGCGCATCCGCGTGTGCGCCACGCGCGCCAGCTCGGCATGGTCTGGGCCTGGGACATCGAGACGACGCTGCCCGACTTCGCCCGCCGCTACAGCCGCCACGCGCTGGCCCACGGGCTGCTGCTGCGCCCGATCGGCCACACGCTGTACGCGATGCCGCCCTATGCGATCGACGCCGCGAGCGACGATGGCTCGGGCGCCTGGCTCGCCCAGGGCGCGCTGGCGGCGCTGAACGACACGCTGGCCGAGGAGGACGCGGCGGGTGTGCGGAACCCTGCTGCGGGGGTGATCGATGCGGTCTGAACTGGGTTCGGTGTTCGTCATCGGCACCGACACCGGCGTCGGCAAGACCCACGCGGCGGCCCATCTGCTGCGCGGCTGGGTTGCGGCCGGTCATCGTGCGGTCGGCATGAAGCCCGTCGCGGCCGGCACGGCGCCGGACGACGACGATGCACTGCGGCTGCGGGCGGCGTCGAACGTCGCGGTGCCAGCCGCACTCGACAACCCCGTGCGCCTGCCCGAGCCGCTGTCGCCGCACCTCTCTGCGCAGCGGGCGGGCGTGTCCATCACGCTCGCGCCGATCGTCGCGGCGTTTCGTGCCCTGCAGCAGCGGGCCGACGTGGTCGTGGTGGAGGGCGCGGGCGGTTTTCTCGTGCCGCTGGACGAACTGGCGGACGGCGGGCTGCTGACCGGCGCCGATCTGGCCGAGGCACTGGGCCTGCCGGTGGTGCTGGTGGTCGGCATCCGGCTCGGCTGCCTGAACCACGCGCTGCTGACGGCCGAGGCCGTGCGCGCCCGCGGCCTGACGCTGGCCGGCTGGATCGCCAACCGCGTCGATCCGCACATGGCCTGCGCCGACGACAGCGTCGCCTTCCTGCGCCGACACCTGCCGGCCCCGCTGTGGGCGGACCTGCCGTACACCCCGCATGACTGAACCCGCTGCCTCCTGGCTCGACGAGCTGCCCGCCCGCCTGCAGGCGCTGGACACGGCCCACCTGCTGCGCCGCCGCCGCGTCGTGCGCCCGCTCGGCGACGGCTACCTGAGCGTCGACGGCGAGCGGCTGCTGGCCTTCTGCAGCAACGACTACCTCGGCCTCGCGGGCGATCCGGCGCTGGTCACTGCCGCGTGCGAAGGCGCCCGCCACTACGGCGTCGGCTCCGGCGCGTCGCCGATGGTCAGCGGCCACAGCGTGGCGAACGCGGCGCTCGAAGAAGAGCTGGCCCGCTTCGTCGGCCTGCCGCGGGCGCTGTACTTCTACGCCGGCTTCGCCACCAACGCCTCGGTCATCCCGGCGCTGGTCGGCGAGGGCGACGCGCTGTTCTCGGACGCGCTGAACCACGCTTGCCTGATTGACGGCGCCCGGCTCTCGAAGGCGACGATCCACCGCTACGCCCACGCCGACCTGGACCAGCTCGGCCAGCAGCTCGCCGCCTGCACTGCCCGGCGCAAGCTGGTGCTGAGCGACGCCGTCTTCAGCATGGACGGCGATGTGGCCGACGTGCCGCGCCTGCTCCAGCTGTGCGAGCAGCACGACGCGCTGCTGCTGATCGACGACGCCCACGGCTTCGGCGTGCTCGGTCCGCAGGGGCGGGGCACGCTGGCGCAGTGCGGGCTGGTCGGGCCGAAGGCGTCGCGGCGCGTGCTCTACATGGCCACGCTCGGCAAGGCGCTCGGCGTGGCCGGCGCCTTCGTGGCGGGTGACGCGACGCTGGTCGAGTGGCTGCTGCAGAAGACCCGCAGCTACACCTTCGCCACCGCCGCGCCCGCGCTGTTGGCCGAGGCGCTGCGGGCCAGCCTGCGCTGCGTCGAGCGCGACGACTGGCGCCGCGCCCGGCTGGCCGAGCTGGTCAGCGTGCTGCGCCAGCGTCTGCACGCCGGGCTGGCCGGCACCGGCTGGCGCCTGCTCGATTCGCCCACACCGATCCAGCCGCTGATCGTCGGCGACAACGCCACGGCGCTGGCGCTGATGGACGGCCTGCGCCAGCACGGCCTGTGGGTGCCCGCCATCCGCCCGCCCACCGTGCCAGCCGGCACCGCGCGGCTGCGCATCGCGCTGTCCGCCGCGCACAGCGTGGCCGACGTCGAACGCCTCGCCGACACGATCCTCGCACTGTCCCCCCGAATGTCCCGAATTCCCCAGAATTTCCAGATTCCCCAGGTTTCCCAGGAGCCCACCGCATGAGCCTCGCCACTGCCCAGCCGATCACCCTGATCCGCCCCGCCAAGCCCGCCACCCCGGCCGCCGATGCCCGCTGGAGCGTCGCGCAGATCGAGGCGCTGTTCGACCTGCCCTTCAACGACCTGCTCTGGCAGGCGCAGCAGGTCCAGCGCCAGCACTTCGATGCCAACGAGGTGCAGCTCTCCACGCTGCTGTCGATCAAGACCGGCGGCTGCCCGGAAGACTGCGGCTACTGCCCGCAATCGGTGCACTACGACACCGGCGTCGAGGCCAGCAAGATGCTCGACATCGACGCCGTGCTGGCCGCCGCCCGCGACGCCAAGGGGCAGGGCGCGACCCGCTTCTGCATGGGCGCGGCCTGGCGCGCGCCGAAGGACCGCGACATCGAGAAGGTGGCCGAGCTGGTCGCCGGCGTGAAGGACCTCGGCATGGAAACCTGCTGCACGCTCGGGATGCTGTCCGAGACGCAGGCGCAGTCGCTGAAAGAAGCCGGCCTCGACTACTACAACCACAACCTCGACACCGCCCCGGAAGCCTACGGCCGCATCATCACGACCCGCGACTACCAGGACCGCCTCGACACGCTGGAGCATGTCCGCAAGGCCGGCATGTCGGTCTGCTGCGGCGGCATCGTCGGCATGGGCGAGAGCCGCACCGAGCGCGCCGGGCTGGTCGCGCAGCTCGCCAACCTGACGCCGTACCCGGAGTCGGTGCCGATCAACGAGCTGGTCCAGGTCGAAGGCACGCCGCTGGCGGACACCGAGAAGCTCGATCCCTTCGAGTTCGTGCGCACCATCGCGGTGGCGCGCATCACGATGCCGACGGCGCGTGTGCGCCTGTCCGCCGGCCGCGAGCAGATGAGCGAGGCCATCCAGGCGCTGTGTTTCCTGGCCGGCGCCAACTCGATCTTCTACGGCGACAAGCTGCTGACCACCGGCAACCCGCAGTCCGAGCGCGACCGCGCGCTGCTGGGCAAGCTCGGCATGCGCACGACGGCCTGATCCGGCGACACCCGCCCATGACCGCCGACCTGTTTCCGAAACGCATCGTCTGCCTCACCGAGGAGACGACCGAGACGCTCTACCTCCTGGGCGAGGAGCACCGCATCGTCGGCATTTCCGGCTACACGGTGCGCCCGCCGCGCGCCCGGCAGGAGAAGCCGCGTGTGTCGGCCTACCTGACCGCGAAGATCGACAAGATCCTCGATCTGCAGCCGGACCTCGTGCTCGGCTTCTCGGACCTGCAGGCCGACATCGCCAGCCAGCTCATCCGCGCTGGCGTGTCGGTGCATGTGTTCAACCAGCGCAGCATCGCCGAGATCCTGCAGATGATCGCGATGGTCGGGGCCCTGGTCGGCGCGCAGGACAAGACGGCGGCGCTGCTGGCCGAACTGCAGGTGGGTCTGGACGAGGTGGCCGCCATCGGCCGGACGCTGCCGCGGCGCCCGCGGGTCTACTTCGAGGAGTGGATGGACCCGATCATCACCGGCATCGGCTGGGTCAGCGAACTGAGCGTGCTGGCCGGTGGCGAAGAGTGTTTCCCCGAGTTGGCGGGCCAGTCGCTCGGCAAGAACCGCATCGTCGCCGACCCGCTGGAGGTGGTGCGGCGCGCGCCGGACGTGATCCTCGGCTCGTGGTGCGGGCGCAAGTTCCGGCCGGAGCAGGTCATGGCGCGCCCCGGCTGGGAGGCGGTGCCGGCGGTGGTGCACGGGCAGGTGTTCGAGATCAAGTCGAGCGAGATCCTGCAGCCCGGCCCGGCCTGCCTGACCGATGGCGTGCGGCAGATCCAGAAGCGCCTGCTCGGCTGGGCCGCGTTGCACGCCTGACCCACCCCCTCGTCATCCTCGCGAACGCGAGGACCCACGCACCGAGCTGCCTCTCCCGTCGTGGGTCCCCGCTTGCGCGGGGATGACGGATGTGGGGGCGCCCGTGGGGCAGGACGTCACGGCGCCGGCGTCTTCGGCTGAAAGTCGCAGCAATCCGCCACTGCGCATTCCCAGCAACGCGGCTTGCGCGCCTGGCAGATGTAGCGCCCGTGCAGGATCAGCCAGTGGTGCGCATCGACCCGGAATTCGGGCGGGATGCGCTTGAGGAGTTGCATCTCGACCGCATACGGCGTCTTGCCCGGCGCCAGCCCCGTGCGGTTGCCGACGCGGAACAGGTGCGTGTCCACCGCGCAGGTCGGCTCGCCCCAGGCCACGTTCAGCACCACATTGGCCGTCTTGCGCCCGACGCCCGGCAAGGCCTCCAGCGCCTCGCGGCTGCGCGGCACCTGACCGCCGTGCTGCGCCAGCAGGATCTGGCTCGTGGCGTACAAATGTTTCGCCTTGTTGCGATACAGGCCGATGGTGCGGATGTGCGATTCCAGCCCCTCGATGCCCAGCGCCACGATCTGGCGCGGCGTGTTGGCCACCGGGAACAGCCGCCGCGTGGCCTTGTTGACGCCGACATCGGTCGCCTGCGCCGACAGCAGCACGGCGGCCAGCAGCTCGAACACCGAGCTGTATTCCAGCTCGGACGCCGGGTGCGGGTTGGCGTCACGAAGTGTGACAAAAAATCGTTTGATGGATGCGGGTGTCATTGGACTCAGATCAGGCATCCCGGGACCAGGGGATCTGGCCAAGAACGCACTCGGAAACCCTGTCCTGACTGCGCAAAATCCGCAGCATGGACGAAAAATTGCAAAATTGGCGGGCCGAACCACCTCTCAGCGCATTGCTGTTCCTGGGCCTGTCGATGGCGTCGTTCCACGGGAGCGACGGCATCCTGTGGCAACAGGCGCTGCCCTGGCTGCTGCTGGGCACCGCGGCCGGACTCTGGCGGGGACAGAACTGGGCGCGCACGCTGGCCATGGTGGTGCTGGCGGGCCTGCTGGTGGTCATGGCCTTGCCTGGCGGGGTCGAATCACAGCCGGTGCGCGCACTGCTGCTCGATCCTTGGACCGCCGCCGGTCTGGAGCACCACACGGGCCTGCAACCCACGGTCGGCGGTGCGCTGCTGGCCTCGGGGCTGCTGCTGTGGCTGATGTCGCCGCCGGTCCGGCGCGCCTTTGCGCTGTCCGATCTGGATGCGGTCCGCGCCAGCGTGCCGCCCCTGCCGGACGAGCAGGTCAAGGACGACCACTGACGCTCCCGCCGATGGGCGCGCCGATGTCGCCATCCACGTAGAACCAGCGCCCGTCCTCGCGCACGAAGCGGCTGACCTCTTCCAGCCGGTGCGCCCGCCCACCCAGCTTGCTGCGGGCCACGAAGGACACCTCGGCATGGTCCGCATCCAGCACCTTGTGGTGACGCACGGTCAGACCCAGCCAGCGCAGGCCGGGCTCGTTCGGCTCCAGCACCGCCGGGCGGGTACCCGGGTGCCAGGTGGCGCGCAGATAGTCGAGCCGGTCGAGCACGTAGGCGCTGTAACGCGAGCGCATCAGCGCCTCGGCTGTGGGGGCGGGTTCGGCGTCCTGGCCGGCGTGGAAGGGGCCGCAGCAGGCCGACAGCAGGTGGCCGCTGCCACACGGGCAGGCGAAGTCGGGGGGCGTCGTCATCCCCCCATTTTCAGGCACGGCGCGGCGCTGGTACGCTTGCAGGATTGCTGCCCCTGCTTTTTCGCTGCCCGACATGCTCCTGCTGCTATCGCCTGCCAAGTCCCTGGATTTCGAGACACCGACCGTGGTCGAGCCGACCCGCCCGGTGTTCATGGCCGAAGCCGCCGCGTTGATCGAGCAGTTGTGCACCCAGTCGCCGGCGCAGATCGCGTCCCTGATGACGCTGTCGGACAAGCTCGCCACCCTGAACGCCGCCCGCTTCGGCGCCTGGCGCCCGCGCAACACGCCGGCCAACAGCAAGCCGGCCGTGCTGGCATTCAACGGCGATGTCTACGACGGACTCTCCGCCACGACGCTGAGCGCCGACGACCTGGCCTGGGCGCAGGGCCATGTCGCCATCCTGTCCGGGCTGTACGGCGTGCTGAGGCCGCTCGATGCACTCCAGCCCTACCGCCTCGAAATGGGCACCCGCTGGGCCAACCCGCGCGGCAAGGACCTCTACGCCTGGTGGGGCGACCGCATCGCCGAGGAACTGCTGCACCGCCTGGCGGCGCGCAAGGCGGCGTCCACCCCGACCGGCGCGCCGGTGGTCGTCAACCTCGCCTCGCAGGAATACGCGAAGGCCGCGCTGCGCCCGGTGCTCGTCCAGCGGACCCGGGTGATCGAGTGCGTGTTCGAGGACTGGAAGGACGCGGGCTACAAGATCATCAGCTTCTACGCCAAGCAGGCGCGCGGACTGATGGCCCGCTACGCCATCACCCACCGCGTCGACCAGCCCGAAGCGCTGCAAGGCTTCGACCTGGGCGGCTACGGCTTCGATGCGACGGCCTCGTCGCGCGACCGCTGGGTCTTCCGGCGCCGCGCGGGCTGAGTCCCGAGACCATCTTCCACGCATCCCCCTTCACGGCAACACTGCATGAGCACGACCATGAGCACCCAGACAGCCACCCCGGAACTGCGGCTTTGGATCCTGGAGCAGGCCCAGGCGGGCCACGCGCCCGATGCCGTCCTGCAGGCGATGAAGCAGTCCGGCTGGGACGAAGATGTCGCGCTGGCGGCGCTGGAGCAGACGCTGGAGGGCTTTCTCGCCGAGCACGCCCGGCTGCAGGAGCTTCCGCCCGCCGTGCCGGTGCCGGAGCCGGATCTGGCGCAGTCGCCGTCCGAGTTGCACCTGCCGGACGGGCAGGTGGCCCGGGTCGTGGTGTCGATGCGCGAGCCGCGCGTCGTGGTGCTGGCCGACTTTCTGTCGGACGAGGAATGTGATGCGCTGCGCCAGCTTGCCGCGCCGCGGCTGGCCCGCTCCGAGACGGTCGACAACTCCACCGGTGGCAGCGAGGTCAACGAGGCCCGCACCAGCGCCGGCATGTTCTTCGGCCGCGGCGAGACGGCGCTGATCGAGCGCATCGAGCAGCGCATCGCCGCGCTGCTGCGCTGGCCGGTCGAGAACGGCGAGGGCCTGCAGGTGCTGCACTACCGGCCCGGCGCCGAGTACAAGCCGCACTACGACTACTTCGACCCCGCGCAGCCCGGCTCGGCCACCATCCTCAAGCGCGGTGGCCAGCGGGTTGGCACGGTGGTGATGTACCTGAACACGCCCGAGGCGGGCGGCGGAACAACCTTCCCCGATGTGCGCCTCGAAGTCGCCCCGGTCAAGGGCCACGCGGTGTTCTTCAGCTACGACCGGGCCCATCCGGACACCCGTTCGCTGCACGGCGGCGCCCCGGTGATCGCCGGCGAAAAGTGGGTCGCCACCAAATGGCTGCGCGAGCGGCGCTTCGATTGAGTGCGCCCCAAGGCTGAAAAAATCGACGAGCCGGGTCCCTGCAGCTACATTCCTCCCATCCAACCTGGAGACACCTTTCCATGCAACCGCTGATTGCCGCTCTCGCGGCCGTGATGCTCACCGCCGGCGCCGCTGCGCAGGCCCAGACCAGCACCGGCCAGACTCCCAAGCCCATCACGATGCCGTCGGCACCGACTGCCATGCCGGCCGTGCCGGATCCGGCCACCCTGCGCGATCCGGCCGCGGCCGCCGCTGAACGCAAGGTCGAACAGCTCGACAAGGCGCTGGAGGCCCGCCGTGCCCGCCAGGCCGAATCTCTCAAGCAGGCGGAAGCCGCGAAAGCCGCCAAGGCCGACAAGGCCACCGCGAAGGCTGCGGATGCAGCGACCAGCACAGCCGCCGAACGGCGCGCGGCACGCCGGGCCGAGCGCCTGGCGGCCCGGAAAGCCGCCCGCGAGGACGCTGCGGACGCCCAAAAGGCCAAGTCCGCGAAATCGGCCAAGGCGGGCATGTCCGCCGCGGAGGAGCGTGCGGCCCGGCGCGCCGAGCGCCGCGAGGCACGTCTGGCGGCGCGGAAGGCGGACAAGGCCGACCAACTGGCCGCCAAGAAGGCCGGCGCCAAGGCTGGTACCAAAGCGGATGCCAAGGCCGAGACCAAGGCAGAACAGCGCGCAGCCGCCCGGGCCGAAAAGGCCGCCGCCATGAAAGAACAGATGGCCGCCGCGAAGGCTGATCGTCTCGCTGCGCGCAAGGCCCGCAAGGAAGCCGCTGCCGCCAATGCGGTGACCACGGCCGTGACCAAGGGCGTCAACGACGGTTCGCGGCCCTGACCGTCCCCAGGTCCTGCAGCCTCAGGCGCTCACCCGCCTGAGGCACGCGGGCCGGCCAGCCCAGTTGCTCCTCGATGCGGATGCGCAGAGCGTCCGAGGCTTCCGGCTCGCCGTGCACCACCATCACCTGTTTCGGCGCAATCGGCATCTGGCGCATCCACGCGATCAGGCCGTCCGCATCGGCGTGGCCCGAGAGGCCTTCGAGGTGGTGCACCTGCGCCTTCACGGCCACGTACTGCCCCATCACCTTGATCTCGGTTGCGCCGCTGACCAGCTTGCCGCCCCGGCTGCCCGGCACCTGGAAGCCGGGGAACACGACCGCATTGCGCGGATCTGGCGCCAGCGCCGCGAGGTGGCCCAGCACCCGCCCGCCCGTGGCCATGCCACTCGATGACAGGATGACGGCCGGTCCGCGCAGGCGCGACAGCCGCGCCGAGTCCTGCGGCTTGCGCACCGGCTTGACCCCCTCGCTGAAACCACGGGCCTCGGCCTTCGACAGGCGCAGCAGGTCGCGGTGGGCGGTGTAGATGGCGGTGGCTTCCTGTGCCATCGGGCTGTCGAGGAAGACCGGCAGATCGTCCGGAATCGCCCCCTCGTCGCGCAGCCGGTGCAGCAACAGCATCAGCGCCTGCGCCCGCCCGACGGCAAACGTCGGGATCAGCACCTTGCCGCCGCGCCGTGCGGTCTGCCGAATGATCTCGCCGAGGCGCGCGGCGGTGTTGTCTGCCGGGTGCAGGCGGTTGCCGTAGGTGCTCTCGACCACCAGCAGGTCCGGCGCCGTGCCCAGCGGCGCGGTCATCGGCAGGGGTGCCGGCATCATCAGGTCATCGGTCCGGCCGACGTCGCCCGAGAACACCAGCGCATGGTCGGCATCGCGCAGCGTCACGGCGCAGGCGCCGAGCAGGTGGCCGACCGGCGTGAGTTCGGCGCGCAGGCCGGGCAGGGGATCGAAGGGTTTTCCTGTCGCCACAGGCCGCAGCAGCTCAATGGCGCGTCGGGCGTCCTTGGTGGTGTAGAGCGGCCGGGCCGGGTCGTGGCGGGACCAGCCGCCCTTGTTGGCGCGGCGGGCGTCCTCTTCCTGGAGCTTGGCGGCGTCCAGCAGCAGCACTTCCGCCAGATCGCGGGTCGCGGCACTGCACCAGATGCGGCCACGGAAGCCCTGCTGCACCAGCGCGGGCAGCCAGCCGCTGTGGTCGAGGTGGGCGTGGCTGAGAATGACCGCGTCGATCTCGTGCGGCGGCACCGCCAGGGGTGCCCAGTTGCGCTCACGCAGCATCTTCCAGCCCTGGAACAGGCCGCAGTCGAGCAACACGCAGTGCGGGCCGCTGGTCAAGAGGTGGCGTGAGCCGGTGACGCAGTCGGCGGCGCCCAGGAACTGGATCTCCATGACAGCCTCCTTGCAGTGGGGATCGCACCAGCTTGGCACGACCGGCACTGCAAGGCATCAGGAGACGCCCCGGGCGCCCGATCCGGACTTGATCCGGATCAAGCGGGTGACCGGAGGACGGTCAGCCGCCGCGGCGACCGGAGGTCAGGGCCGGGCGCTTGGGGCCGGTGCCCGTGCCCGAGCCACTGCCGCCGGCGCCTTGCGGACGTCCACCGCGCGGGGCGGCCGGACGCTGCGGGGCGCTGCCCGGGCGTGCCGGTGCATTGCCACGCGGCTGGCCGCCGGGGGCGGCCGGGCGGCGTTGTTCGCCACCCCGTCCACCGCCGCCACCCGCACCGCGGCCATTGCCACCACCGCCGCCGCCAGCACCACCCAGCGTGCGGCGACCGATCTGGATCGGCTCGGCGCGCTCGCCCGGATCGGCTTCGAAACCGACGACCGACTCGCGCGGGATGCTGCGCTTGATCAGCTTCTCGATGTCGGCCAGGAAGGCTTCCTCGTCCAGACACACCAGCGACAGCGCTTCGCCCTGCGCGCCAGCCCGGCCGGTGCGGCCGATGCGGTGCACGTAGTCTTCCGACACATTGGGCAGCTCGAAGTTGATGACGTGCGGCAGCTGGTCGATGTCGATGCCGCGGGCCGCGATGTCGGTCGCCACCAGCACGCACAGCTCGCCCGTCTTGAACTCGGCCAGCGCCTTGGTGCGCGCGCCCTGGCTCTTGTTGCCGTGGATCGCCATCGCGGTGATGCCGGCCTTGTTCAGGTGCTCGCACAGGCGGTTCGCGCCGTGCTTCATGCGCGTGAACACCAGCACCTGGTGCCAGTCGTGCGTCTTGATCAGGTGGATCAGCAGATCCTTCTTCTTCTCGCGGCCGACCTTGATCACGCGCTGGGCGATGTTCTCGGCAGTGGCGTTGCTGCGGGCGACCTCGATCACCTGCGGCGCGTTCAGCAGCCGGTCGGCCAGGGCCTTGATTTCCGGGCTGAAAGTGGCCGAGAACAGCAGGCTCTGCTTCTTGGCCGGCAGCATCGCCAGCACCTTCTTGATGTCATGGACGAAGCCCATGTCCAGCATGCGGTCGGCCTCGTCCAGCACGAAGAACTCCACCTGGGTCAGGTCGAGCATGCCTTGCTGGTGGTGGTCGAGCAGGCGGCCAGGGGTGGCCACCAGGATGTCCACGCCGCGCTTGAGCTGCGCGATCTGCGGGCCCATGCCGACGCCGCCGAACATCACCATGCTCTTCAGGCTCAGGTGCTTGCCGTAAGTGCGCACGCTTTCCTCGACCTGGGCGGCGAGTTCGCGGGTCGGGGTGAGGATCAGGGCGCGGATGGCGTAGCGGCCACGGCTGTCCTTGGCGGGCTGGCCGGCGGCCAGGCGGTGCAGCAGCGGCAGGGTGAATCCGGCCGTCTTGCCGGTGCCGGTCTGTGCACCAGCGAGCAGGTCACCACCGGCGAGAACCGCCGGGATGGCTTGCGCTTGAATGGGGGTGGGGATTTCGTAGCCTTGTTCGCGGATGGCGCGAAGGATCGGCTGGGCCAGGCCCAGATCATCAAACGTCATGGAGTGGCACCCGTTTGGGGTGCTTGTCGCGCCGCCTGCAGCGCCTCGGGCGAGGCGGCCAGTCGAGGGTGGCGCGGGATTGGAGAGGGCGTCGGAGGCGACTGCAGCGTTCTGACTGGTGCGAATGCTGCAGTGCGATTGTAGCGGCGGGGCAGGGGGTTGCCGTGGTCGATCTGCCCAGGTTCCCAAGGGCATGTCCGGCGATCACCGTGGACCGGCCACCGGAATGCACTTGTTTGGTGCTTCGATTGCTCCGTTTGTGTGCAAGCCATCCAGATGTCCTGGATCCGTCGCGGGCAGATCGCGCTTTATTGGTGCGGATGCATTCGTGAATTAACGCACCAACTCGGCACAGAACGTGCTTGATTGGTGCCTTTTGCGAACTGCGAACTGCGAGCGCCTCGCTGCGGTGCGTTTCCACCACTCCCTCTCCTTCGAGATTCCATGGATACCTTGAAACAGGGCGCTGATGCGCTCTTCATCCTGCTGGGCGCCATCATGGTGCTGGCCATGCACGCGGGCTTTGCCTTCCTCGAACTCGGCACCGTGCGCAAGAAGAACCAGGTCAACGCGCTGGTCAAGATCCTGGTCGATTTCGCCGTGTCGACCATCGCCTACTTCTTTGTGGGCTACACCATCGCGTACGGTGTCGACTTCTTCACCGGTGCCGAGGCGCTCGCGGCGAAGAACGGCTACGAACTGGTCAAGTTCTTCTTCCTGCTGACCTTCGCGGCCGCCATTCCGGCGATCGTCTCCGGTGGCATCGCCGAGCGGGCGCGGTTCAACCCCCAGCTGCTGGCCACGGCCATCATCGTCGGGCTGATCTACCCGTTGTCGGAAGGGGTGGCCTGGAACCAGCGATTCGGCGTGCAGGCCTGGCTGAAGGGCGCGTTCGGTGCCGAGTTCCATGACTTCGCGGGCAGCGTGGTGGTCCATGCGGTCGGTGGCTGGATCGGGCTGGCGGCTGTCCTGCTGCTGGGCGCGCGCAGCAACCGCTACCGCAAGGATGGTGCGATGAGCGCGCACCCGCCGTCGAGCATCCCGTTTCTGGCGCTGGGGGCGTGGATCCTGGCGGTGGGCTGGTTCGGCTTCAACGTGATGAGTGCGCAGACGCTGGACAAGATCTCCGGGTTGGTGGCCGTCAACTCGCTGATGGCGATGGTGGGCGGCACGCTGGTGGCCGTGCTGATGGGCCGCAACGACCCGGGCTTTGCCTACAACGGCCCGCTTGCCGGTCTGGTGGCCGTGTGCGCCGGATCCGACCTGATGCACCCGGCGGGTGCGCTGGTGGTGGGTGGCATCGCCGGGGCGATCTTCGTGCAGATGTTCACCCTGACGCAGAACCGCTGGAAGATCGACGACGTGCTCGGCGTCTGGCCGCTGCACGGGCTGTGTGGCGCCTGGGGCGGCATCGCCTGCGGCATCTTTGGCCAGACGGCGTTTGGCGGCATCGGTGGGGTCAGTCTGGCCAGCCAGACCATCGGCACGGTGATGGCCGTGGTCTGGGCGCTGGCGGGTGGCTTCGCGGTCTACGGCAGCATCAAGGCGCTGATCGGGATCCGACTGAGCCAGGAAGAGGAGTTCGAGGGCGCTGACCTGTCGATCCACAAGATTGGCTCCACGCCGGACCGTGAGGTCAGCTGGTAAGCGTTGCGCTGTTGGGGTGGCGGTACGGATCGGGGCCGCTTTGCGGTTCAAAAATGTGACAAGGCGTTTTGCGACCATCGGCGGTGGCTTGCAAAACGCCATTTTTATTTGTGGTTTATTTGACTTTGGCAACCCCTTGAATAGGGGGGTTCTGCCGGGTATTGAGATGAAAAATCACGAACTGACTCAGATTGGTTGCGCGAGTGGATTCTGATTTCATCTGGCGTTGCAGTTCGTAACGGCAGGCGTTGCGCTGCTATCGAATGAAATGGACCAGATTTGTGGCTGAGTCTTCCCTTGAGATGAGGGGGTGGTGCTGTGAATCACCTAAAATGATCGTTATAGTAAAAATGAAATTTGCCACAGCCACTACCGACGTTGGCACGTCGTAATTCAGGAGAATTTTCATGCTCAAGAAACTCGTTTATGCACTCGCGCTGACCGGTCTGGCCAGCGGCCAAGCGTTCGCGCTGACCAACCCCGGTTTCGAAGCCGGTCTGGGCGCCAATCCGGCCGGCTGGATCACGCCGCTGGGCACGCTGACTTCGGTTGCGAGCGGCTCCACGGTCCATGTGATCGACGATGCCTATTTCCCTACGCCGACGGAAATCTACAGCGCCAATGTCACCGCCATGAGCGGCAACAACTTCGGTCTGCTGGAGACCTGCCCCGCCTCGACGGCCGTTCTGGACTGCGGCAGCAATGCAGCGTTCTCCATCAACCTGGGCGGCCCGGTGTCCAACTACGGTGACGTGCTCTGGATGCGCTTGTTCACTGCAGACTTCCTGCCCGCTGACTACAATGACTCGGTGACCGTGTCCTACTACGGTGTGAGTTCGGGTTCCGCACTGCAAGTCGACACCATTTCGGTGCAGACGATGTACGACGAAGTCTCGATCGACCCCGATACTGGCGCCATCCTCCATGGCAACACGGACTCGGGCTGGAAGGGTTTTGGCGTGCCGATCGGCACCAACTCGCTGGTGGTTCAGTTGAACAACGCGGCGACGGTCGACATCATCAAATCCGACACCCTGTACAACCGTCCGATCGTTGCGCTGGACTATGCCGCGGCTGCGGTTTCCCCGGTTCCGGAAGCTGATGCCTCCGCGATGATGCTGGCTGGCCTCGGCGTGCTGGGTATGGTTGCCCGTCGCCGCGCCAAGCGCGCTGCTGCCTGAATCCGGCCAGCGGGCTCGCATGCTCCGGCATGCGGGTGATCGGATAGCTTTGTGACTTTTGGCACGAACTAAAGTCCAGAGTGGTAATTCAGAAAAAAAGCACCTACTTCGGTAGGTGCTTTTTTCATTTGCGGTACCCCCTGGTCCAAGGTTGGTCCTTGTGTGTACCGATTTGGCCGATACGATGACTTGGCGTCGGAAGCTTGGCTGCATCTGCTGCCATCCGCGTCACTTTTAATGCCAAGGAGTCGTAAATGATCAAGAAGTCTGTTTCCATCGCCGTGCTCGCCGCACTGGCTGCGTTCGCTGCTACGCCGGCGTTCGCTTTGAACAACCCCGGCTTCGAAGCTGGCCTGGGTGCCAACCCGACCGGCTGGGTCACGCCCGGTGGTGCCTTGACCTCGGTGGTCAGCGGCACCACGGTCCACGTGATCGACGATGCCTATTACCCCACCCCGACCGAGATCTACAGCACGGCTGTGACCGCGATGAGCGGCAACAACTTCGGCCTGCTCGAAACTTGCCCGGCAGGCACCCCCGCGCTGAGCTGCGCGACCACCGTGTCGTTCTCGTTCAACCTGGGTGGCCCGGTGTCGAACTACGGCGATCTGCTGTGGATGCGTCTGTTCACCGCGGAATACCTGCCGGCGAACTACAACGACTCGGTCTCGGTGTCCTACTTCGGGGCGAGTTCGCTGTCGGCGTTGGCAACGGACACCATCTCCGTCCAGTCGATGGAAGATGCTGGCATCAACACCGATTCCGGCTGGCAGGGTTTTGCCGTGCCGGTCGGCACGCAGTCGTTGATGCTGCAGCTCAACAACGTCGCTGTCGGTACCTCGATTCCCAGCGACGCGTTCTACAACCGCCCGATCGCCGCTTTGGACTACCAGGCTGCCGTGACCCCGGTGCCGGAAGCTGAAACCAGCGCGATGATGCTGGCCGGCCTGGGCTTGCTCGGTCTGGTGGCTCGCCGCCGCAAGAGCCGCGTGGCGAAGTAAGCATGGGGCAGCCTTCGGGCTGTTCAAACAAGACCGCCTGCAGGTGCAGGCGGTTTTTCATGGCTTGTTGGGCGCTGCTGGTTCCAGCCTGGCGGACAGTCCCGGCTTGCGCGCTTCGGCCCACTGGCGGATGTCATCCGGTGCGAAAGGCCAGATCTCGGAGGCGACATACACCAGCGTCTCGGTGACCGAATTCTCGCGAGGCCCCAGGCGGGCGGCTTCACGCCAGGATTTGAACAACACTTCCGGGGTTTCGTTGACTGCGTACTGCATCAACGTGAGGTTGGCCCAGGCCATCGCATGGGTGGGGCGCAGTCGGATGGACGCTGCCTGGTGTGCCAGCGCTTCCCTGTAGGCGGTAACTTCCGGAGAGTCTGCGGCGCCGGTGGTCCACAGCGCCTGACCTCGAACCCCATAGAGCTGGGCGAGTGCGTCATGCAGTGTCGCGTCTCGCGGCGTGAGAGCGATGGCGTCCTGCAGTGCCTGGCGTGCCTCCTCCCATTGCTCCGGGGTATAGGTGGCCGAGCCTGCCGCCCACTTGCTGAGATCGTGGCGGGTCACCGACGAGGTCCAGTCCGCCGCCATCAGCACGGCCGCCTGCTGCACCACACACACCGCGACCACGCACAAGGTGCCTGCCAGCAATCGATTCAGCCAACGGTGTCGCGTTGAAACGGCCATGCGCAACGGATCTGGTCAGCGCCGACGATTCGGCAGCGGATTCAGATCGCTGAGGCGAAACCCCTGTCGCTTGCCATCAGGGGCCGTTGACGGGAGGTCAGGCTGTTGGTTCGCCTCGTCGCGCACCGTCTGGGCAATCGACCTGGAGACCGCCGCCATGCTGCTGGCCTGGTGCCCTGCCTGGGCGAGTGGCGACTGCCGGGGAGGCGCAGGGCGTATGCGGGCGATCTCGACGGGACTGGGTACGACAGGTCGTTGCGGAACCTCGTTCAGGCTCAGGCCGCGCACAGCCGGGATGCCCGCCGGTTCGACCACCGGCATGGGTGCCGCCATGGGTTCAGGCACCGCGACCACCGGAATTGCCGGGATGGCCGCGTGCACCCGCTCAGCGCGCTGCTCGACGACGGGTACCGCCTTCGGCATGGCCACCGGTGCTGCCATGTCCGCCACAAGTGCCGGCTCTGCGCGCGACGGCATGTACACGTCATCAAGTACCGGCGGCGGTGAAGCCGGTTCGGCTGCCGCGGGCGCTTCTATGCTCGCGGGAACCGGCGGGCGTACTGGCTTGGCCACAGGCGTCTGGGCCGCTGGGACGGCAAACTCGGCCTCTGCCGGAATCGTTGCCTTGGGCCGGGGCTTTGTCGGGGCGGGTGGTGCTTGCGTTTGCCCGAACAAGGGCAGCACCCAATCCTCCGACGGCGCTTCCTGGGGCGTTGGCCTCGGCGAAGTTGTGCTGCCCCCGCTGCTCAGGTCGGGGGCGTCATTGAGCATCGACACACGGTTCAGGTCATCCACCACCGCATCAATGCGGAAATCGATCAGGGACCATGCCTCCGCGGCGCCGCCCGGGTTCCCTGCGGCTTCCGGTGTTGCAGGGGCTGTTTCGATGTTCGCGCCCAGCATCAGATCCACCGACCACTGGTCGCCCGCTTCCAGCGGCGACATGGCCGGCAAATCCCTGAACACGAGCCGCTGCTCACCCGACTGGACGGCGAACGAGGACACACCCGCGATCTCCGTCGGCTGCGTCTTGGTCAGCCGCAGCGCCAGCGCTTCGTCGAAGTGCTCCACCAGCCAGGCGCGTGCAGCGCCCATGCGGGGCCGCCGGCTCGACCGGTTGTGGGAATCGGTGGCGATCACGTCGACCCATCCGGCGTCGAGCAGTTTCTGCGCCGTCGTCTGGGCCCGGGTGCCGAAGTCACCGAGCAGCGAACCGGCCGTGACCTGGAACTTGCAGCCGAGGCGGCGCAGGGCTTCCAGCCGGGCCGGTTGCTCCATCACCGCCTTGTTGCGCTCCGGGTGGGCCATCAGCGGCGTGATGCCGCGGTCCAGCATCATTCCCATCAGCTTGTCGGTGCCGACCGGGATCTGCCCATCCGGCAACTCGATCAACGCCGTGGAGGGGCCGACCAGACTGCCGTTCAGCATCGGCAACCGGCGCAGCTCGATCCAGTCGAGGATCTCCGGGCAGATCCGGACCTCGGCTGCCCAGGTCATCGTCAGGTCAATGCCGGCGTCCGACACGGCCGCCTGGAACTCGTCGAAGGCCTCGCCAATCCGCGCCGCGGAGTTGTCGAACACCCCGGGGTAGATGTGGGGTGTGGCGACGATGTGCTCGATGCCGTCGTCCGCCAACGCCCGTGCAAGGGCCAGAGCGTCTTCCATCGTGCGTGGGCCGTCATCGATGCCGGGCAGGACGTGTACGTGCAGATCTAACATGGGTTCGGTCTGTCTCAGGCTTTGGATTGCTGAGAATAACCGTGGTAGTAGGTATTGCCGTAACCACCGTTGACAGACTCGCCGTAGTAGCGTTGAGCGTCGTCGAAGTTCAGGCCATTGACGATCACACCCATGATGTTGGCGCCCGAGCGCTGCAGGCGGCTCAGGCCCTTGCGGATCACCGGCACCGGCGTTTCAGTGGCGCGCACCACATAGATCGTGCTGGTCACCATCGGCGCCACGGCGCTGGCGTCACTCACCAGTTCCACCGGGGGGGTGTCGATGATGATGAAATCCAGCTGCGGCTGCAGGTGCCGCAGCACGTCCTTGAAGCGCTGGGACAGCAGCAGGTCCAGCGGATTCGGCGGCACATCGCCCGAGGGCATCACGAGCAGCGAACTGCCCTCGATCTGGTGCACGCAGTCCTTCAGCGTGGACGCGCCGGTCACCAGATTCGACAGTCCCTTCGCGCCGGCAGCCAGGCCCAGACGAATGCCCACTTGCGGACGGCGCATGTCGGCGTCGATCAGCAGCGTGCGCTTGGTTTGCGCCAGCGCCAGTGCCAGGTTGATCGAGGTCGAGGTCTTGCCTTCGGACGGCACGCTCGATGTCACCATGATCAGGCGGTGCCGCTGGTCCACATCCGAGAGCTGGATGCCTGTGCGCGCGGTCCGGATCGCCTCCGCGTGGTGCGAATTCGGCTCGCGGATGAACATCGTGGCCACGTTTTCCAGTGCTTCACCGGTCAGTGCCGGCAGCACCGCCAGCACCGGCTGCTGCAACTTGATTTCCGCCGACTCGCTGCCCTTGATGGTGTTGTCCATGCGTTCCAGCAGGACCGCGCCCATGGCGCCGATCATCAGGCCCAGTACGAAGGCCACCAGAATGATCTGCCCTTTGTTCGGACGCACCGGATTGGTGGTCACCACGGCGGGATCGACCACCCGGGCGACAGCGGCCTGCAGGTCGCTGCCGGCGTCCATTTCCTTGGCGCGGCCCATGAACAGGTCATAGAGCTGCTTGTTGGAGCTGACTTCACGCTCCAGCACTTGCAACTGGAATTCCTTGCGGTTCACGTCCTGCACCCCGCCAGTGGCCGAGGCGAGGGCTGTTTCCAGCGATTTCTCGGCTTGCCGGGCCAGGTTGTATTCCTGCACCATGCTGCGTGCCACCGAGCGTCGCTGTTGCGCTAGATAGCGCTGTGCCGATGCCAGCGACGACTGGGCTTCCTGCATCTTGATGTGGTTCGGCCCCAGGTTCTCCGACAGCTCGGCGACCAGTTTCTGCGCAACCGCTTCCTGGCGCAGTGCCTCTTGCACCGTCGGGTTGTTGGCGACGGACGGAACGTTGCTGTAGTCGCTGTTGCTGGTGTTGGCGACCATGTTGTAGGTGCCTTCCAGCTGCATCCGCCGTGCGCGGGCTTCCGCCAGCCGCTGGTTCACTTCACCGATCTGCATGCCGGCGAGACCCTGGGCCGAACCGCTCAGGTTGATCAGGCCCTTCTCTTCACGGTACGCCTGCAGCGCCTTCTCGGACTCCAGCAGGTTCTCGCGCAGCGTTGTGGCGCGCTTTTCCAGCCAGCCATTGAGGCTCTGGGCCAGCTTGAACTTGGCGTCACGGTCGGAGTCGATGTAGTTCGACGAGATGTCGTTGGCCACGCGGGCCGCGAGCTTGGCATCCGAAGAGTCGAAGCTGACCTTGACCAGCTGGCTCAGACGAACGGGTTCGACGGTGAGATTGGTCATCAGCGGCTTGACGGAAGAGTCGGCCAGCGATTCTTCCGTCCAGTCCTTCTGCGGGGCAGTCAAGCCGACCATCGACTTGATCTTTGCCGTGACGCTGACGTCGGATTTACGCGGATCGAACTGCGGATCCGTCCACAGCTTCATCGAGTTCACGGTGCGGAGCGCTACTTCGCGGGACTTCAGGATTTCCACCTGCGTCTGGTAGTGCTCCTTGGTCTGCATGGCGCCACCGAGCATGTCCTCCATCGAGAGGAACTTCGGCTTGCCCGGCTCGATCAGCACGGTCGCCGTCGACCGGTAGATCGGCGTCATCGAGAACGCCACGGCGGCGCCCAGGGCGGCCAGTGCCGTCGCCAGACCCAGCACGGGCCACTTGCGCTTCTTGATGCTGCGCCAGTGGTCCAGCAGAGCGAGCTTGCTTTCCTCGGACAAGCCCAACTGCACCGGCGCAAAAGGAGGAGCCATCTGCACCGGTGGAGCCGATGCAGCAACTTGGATTTGATTCATGAAGTGGACTACCTAGACCTTAGTGACGTGGTTGTGCGCTTTGTCGGTACGCTCCAGACCACGGCCAATAGTACGGTGAGCGCCATTGCATTGGCGTTTATCTGGAGATTTAAATCCACCAAGGCGTGCAAGAGGGCGCAGATCAATCCCATGCCAACGCCCGCAGCGACACCTCTGGCGTGGGGCGAACTGCGGTCCTGCAGCAGCCGCACGGCACGCAGGGCGGTCAGCAGCGCCACGCCGCCCAGCAGCAGCAGCCCGGGCAATCCGACATCCGCGGCGATTTCGACGTAGTCGTTGTGCGCGTGGTTGTAGGGCAGGGGCAATGATTCAACTTTGTAACGAGTGAAAGCATTGTAAAAAGCGCCGCCGCCAAAGCCGGTCCAGGGTCGTTCCCGGACCATCGCCAGGGTGTCGCGCACCGGGCGAGAGCGCTCTTCCAGGGTTTCTTCCCGGTGCACAGGTGGTGCGATCGCTGCATTCGCCGGGTCAAGCTGTGCGGCCGAGGCAGCTTCTGCCGCAATTTCGGTGGCTTCCATGCGGGTCAGCACCTTGGACAGGCCGACCCACTGGCCGATCACGATGACATCGACCACCAGCAGGCTCACCACCAGGATGCCGGCCGACTTGCGCAGCTGTGGAGATCTGGCCATGACCCAGGCTGCAGTGATGAGCAGGCCGAGAAAGAAGGCGCCATTGCCCATGCGCGAGCGGGTCAGCACCAGCCCGATCACCAGCGTGATCAACATCAGGCGCACCACCATCTTGCCGGACATCATGAACTCGATGGCTGCATGCACGCGTCGCTGCCGTGTTCTGGTCCGCGGGTCTGTTCGTGCGGTGCCCATCTGCATCAGCATGATCGCCAGACCGGCCGAGAACGTCAGCAGCATGTAGTTCGCCAGAGCGTCCGCCTGCGGAAAGGTGCCGGTGGCGCGTGTGCCCTGCGCGAAGCTGGAACCCAGGAATTCGTAGTTGGCGCCACCCGAGAACAGCACCATGGCGATGAGCGCCTGGATCACGCCCGCAGCCAGCATGCCGGCCAGCAGCGCCATGCGCCGTCGATCCGACGTCACCAGCAACTGCACCAGCCAGAAGGCGCCGACATAGCCGATGCAGCGCAGGGCGTAGATCCGTGTCTCGTGTGCATCTTCGGTGTAGCCGAACCGTGTCAGCTGCAAGCTGGTCCAAGCGGTGAACAGCACCAGCAGCGCCAGCACGACGTGTCCGCCCCAGCTGGTCTGGGGCGCATTGGCTGACACGGCGCGTGAACGCAGGCGCAGCAGTCCGCTGGCTGCCAACAGCAGCCAGACGGCGGCGGCGAACAGTGCGACCGACCACTGGCGGTTGCTGCCCAGCGGCAACGGCAGCCACACCAGCGCGACAACGAAAAGGCCCAGCAGGCCGCGCTCGGCCTGCTGGGCCCAGGAGAACTTCGTCAAGGAAGACCCTGTTTGTCAGTGAAATCGCATCAGCACGGCGTGATGCCGGGGCCGCCACGCCTGCACGGCGGCACCACGATCACCGGAGCCGGGGGGGTCGGACGGATCGGCGGGCGAACCACTGGCGGCGTACCGCGCGGACCCGCCCGCGGAGCCGTCTGGGCGACGGCCTGGAAGGACGTTGCCGTGACCACCACTGCCGCGACTGCCATCAGCAGCCCCTTGATCGATCCCTGAACTTTGAACTGAGAAGTCATGCTTCCGCTCCTTAAATTGAAATAAACGACTGAAGTGGAATTATCCACTCCTACCAGAAGTCTGAGTGGTTTCCAAGGGAAGCTCAACCCCCGCAATCGTGTGGTCTGTACACGCTTGCAGGCACATGTTGAGCCGTCCCAGCACCACGGAACGAACCAGGTGCTTTCTGGCGTAGTCATTGGCCTTGGCACCCAACTCTGCCCGCAGGCGCGGCTGTTCTGCCAGATCAACCAGCGCCTGCGCCAGACTCTTTGCGTCACCGGGCGGCACGACGCGGCCGCACTCCATGACGACGTGTGCAAGTTCGGTGCCGGCCTCGGCCGTGGTGACCACCGGGCGGCCACTGCCCAGCATGCCAGACAGCTTCGAGGGCATCACCAGATCCGCCGCACCCGGGTTCTGGGGCAGCAGGTGGATGTCGGCCATGTGCAGCAGCTCTGCCAGGCGTTCCGCCGGTTGCAGCGGCAGCATGCGCACATTGGCCAGTCCTTCGCAGGCGGCCTCCAGCTGCGGCTTCATCACGCCATCGCCGCAGATCACCATCACCAGCCGCGGATGGTCCGCGATCAACTGCGCGGCCTCCGGCAGCAGATCCAGGCCTTGCTTGCCACCCAAGGTGCCCGAAAACAGGGCGACCACGGCGTCTTCCGGAATACCGAGTTCTTCCCGGTAGCGGCTCTTGCCGGCAAATTTCTCCACGGCCTGGTCACCGACCCAGTTCGGCAGGAACACCAGCCGTGCGCGGTCGACACCTTTCGACTTCGTGCGGTCCAGCATGCGCCACGAGATGGTCGAGACGCGGTCGAAGCGCTTCAGCAGCCAGCGTTCGATGCCCGTCACCACCTTGCGCACCAGGCCGGTGTCGTTGATCAGGCCCAGCTCGAATGCGGCGTCTACCTCGAAGTCCTGCACATGCAGCCAGGCGCGCGCACCAGACAGGCGCGCTGTCAGCCACCCGCCCGGCGCAGAGGTGAGTGCAGGTGCTACCACCATGACCACCTGAGGGCGCCAGAACAGTTGCATCGCCAACACAGGCAGAGCCGCAATTGAAAAACTCAGCAAGTGGACGATGCGCTTCAGCCCGGACGGTGCCGCGGGAACCCACAGCGGAACACGCCACACATCGACGCCGCACCAGGTGTGGCGCGCATAGCGGTTGGCCCAGCCATCACTGATGCGCCAGTCGGGGTAGTACGGAGGAGCGGCGACCACGCGAACCTGATGCCCCATGGCCACCAAGCCGGCGGCCATGTCCCCAGAGTACTTGCCGATGCCCGTCGGCTCTGGGTGAAAGTTGATCCCATGGATCAGAATCCGCATCGCTCTTTTTCTCCCGCGGTGTTGTAGTGTGCAGGGGTGGATCCAGCAAGGCCTGTGCCCGATGTCGCACCCAAACGACGTCGAAGTTTAGTACAGCCCCTGTGGCGCCTTCAGGTCAGAACGCACGGACCACCGCAAACACGGGTGATTACGCATTGACCGTGAGAAAAACGACTCGTTTCCAGTTCTTATCCTGAAGCGTGTGCTGGACACCAGTGATCTCGATCCGATCTACTAAGATCCGGCACGCGATCTGCGTTGCTGCTTCGTGCCGTATCTGCTGCCAACTGCTTGCGGGCTTGTTCGCAAAAGTTACTTTTTGAATCATTTTTGAGTGCATGCCGGTTCCCAGGCACCGGCGCATCCATCCACATCTCCCATGAACACTATCGCCCTGCACTCCAAGATCTTCGTGACCGGACACCGTGGCATGGTCGGCAGCGCGCTGGTGCGCCGTCTGCAGGTCGGTGGCTACACGCAGATCGTCACCCGCAGCCGTGCGGAGCTGGATCTGCTGGACCAGCGCGCGGTGCGGGCCTTTCTGGAACAGGAGCGGCCTGACTACATCTTCATCGCCGCGGCCAAGGTTGGTGGCATCAACGCCAACAACCTCTACCGCGCCGATTTTCTCTATCAGAACTTGCTGATCGAGGCCAACCTGATCCACGGCGCCCACCTCGCCGGTGTGCAGCGCCTGATGTTCCTGGGCTCCAGCTGCATCTACCCGCGCGACTGCCCGCAGCCCATCCGGGAAGACTACCTGCTCACCGGCCCGCTGGAGCCGACCAACGAGCCGTATGCCATCGCCAAGATCGCCGGCATCAAGCTCGCCGAGGCCTACAACCACCAGTACGGCCGCCAGTACGTGAGCGTCATGCCCACCAACCTCTACGGCCCGAACGACAACTACGACCTCGCCAACAGCCACGTGCTGCCCGCACTGATGCGCAAGGCGCACGAGGCCAAGCTGCGCGGTGACGATGAATACGTCGTCTGGGGCAGCGGCACCCCCATGCGCGAGTTCCTGTATGTGGACGATCTTGCCGACGCCTGCGTCCACCTGATGGAGCGTGGCTACGACGGCCCGCTGGTCAACATCGGCACCGGCACCGACGTCACCATCCGCGAGCTGGCCGAGACAGTCATGGACGTGGTCGGCTTCCAGGGCCGCATCACCTTTGACGCCACCAAGCCTGATGGCACCCCCCGCAAACTGCTTGACGTCAGCCGCCTGGCGGACTTGGGCTGGACGGCCAGGACCGGTCTGCGCGACGGCATTCGCCTTGCTTATGAATCAGCCCTGTTTCACAACGCCTGATCCAGTTCTCCATTCCACTCAAATTTTTCAACGGAAGTAACGAACCTATGTCGACGAACAAGAAGGTTGCCCTGATCTCGGGCGTGACGGGTCAGGATGGCGCATATCTGGCCGAACTGCTCCTGAAGAAGGGCTACGAGGTCCACGGCATCAAGCGCCGCAGCAGCCTGTTCAACACCGATCGCATCGACCACCTGTACCAAGACCCGCACGTCGACAATCGCCAGTTCACGCTGCACTACGGGGACCTGACCGACTCCACGAGCCTGGTGCGCATCATCCAGCAGGTGCAGCCGGACGAGATCTACAACCTAGCGGCCATGAGCCACGTGGCCGTGTCCTTCGAGACGCCGGAATACACCGCCAATGCGGACGGCATCGGCACCCTGCGCATCCTGGAAGCCATCCGCATCCTTGGCCTGGAAAAGAAGACCCGCTTCTACCAGGCCAGCACCTCCGAGCTGTATGGCCTGGTGCAGGAAATCCCGCAGAAGGAAACCACGCCGTTCTACCCGCGCAGCCCGTATGCCGTGGCCAAGATGTACGCCTACTGGATCACGGTGAACTACCGCGAGGCCTATGGCATGTACGCCTGCAACGGCATCCTGTTCAACCACGAAAGCCCGCTGCGCGGTGAAACCTTCGTGACCCGCAAGATCACCCGCGCCGTCGCCCGCATTGCGCTGGGGCTGCAGGACTGCCTGTACCTAGGCAACATGAGCGCGCTGCGCGACTGGGGGCACGCCCGCGACTACGTCGAAATGCAGTGGCTGATGTTGCAGCAGGACAAGGCTGAAGACTTTGTTATAGCTACAGGCGTGCAGTACAGCGTACGGCAATTTGTCGAGCGCGCGGCGGCTGAGCTTGGAATCACCGTCAGGTTCGAAGGCGAAGGGGAGCAGGAAATTGGCGTAGTAGAGGCGGTCGCCGGCGACAAGGCCAAGTGCAAGGTGGGTGATGTAGTCGTAAAGGTGGATCCACGTTACTACCGCCCGACCGAAGTAGAGACGCTTCTGGGCGACCCGAGCAAGGCAAAGGAGAAGTTGGGCTGGGTGCCAACTACCCCATTCGAACAGTTGGTCAGGGAAATGATCGAGAGCGACTACAAAGCCGCTCGGAAAGACAGTCTAATCAAGCTAGCCGGTTTTCAGGCTTTTGATCATCATGAGTAAGACGGCTCATCGCCACAATTCACAATTTTGATACTAAGGAATTAAATAATGCCTACTACTTACATCGATTGCACTCTCCGTGATGGCGGCTACTACAACAACTGGGATTTCAGCGAGGAACTGGTTAATGAATATCTGAAAGCCATGCATGAAATTGGCATGGACTACGTCGAGATCGGTTTTCGAAGCTTGGACTCCAGAGGATTCAAGGGTGCTACTGCCTACAGTCGTGATTCATGGATATCCGGACTAGAGCGGCCCAACGGCATCAAGCTGGGTGTGATGATCAACGCAGCCGAAATTGTTGGCGAACCAGCCTCTATCAAAGAGAAAATTCACAAGCTCTTCCCAGAGACAAGTCGAAGTCACATTGATTTGGTAAGGTTTGCATGTCACGCCCACGAGTTCAAGGATGCGCTCATCGCTGGAGGAATTCTCAAGCGAATGGGTTATATCGTTGGTGTGAATATCATGCAAATTGCCGAACGGTCGTATGATGAAATTGCAGAGTTGTGCGCTAACGCTACGCCGGAATGCCTGGACATCCTGTACTTCGCTGACAGTATGGGTGGGTTGACCCCAGTGGAAACTCAGAAAATCGTCAGGGCCATCCAGCAACAATGGTCAGGACCCATAGGGATCCACACCCACGACAACATGGGCCTAGCGATGTCCAACACCAAGGCAGGCATAGAGGCCGGGGCTACTTGGGTGGATAGCACCGTTACGGGCATGGGCCGCGGACCAGGGAACGTCAAGACGGAGTTGGTGGCCATAGAACTCATGGGAGCGGAAGGGCGACTCAACGCATTGCTGAAACTCATTAGCAAGCAATTCGGCCCCATGCAAGCTAAGTACGGTTGGGGGACAAACGCATACTACTATCTGTCAGGTAAATATGGAATACACCCAACCTATGTACAGGAAATGCTGTTTGACGAGCGCTTTCAAAACGATGACATTCTAGCAGTGCTTGACCAATTGAAATCAAGCAAAGGAAAGAAATTTTCTCATAGCGAAATTGTCAACGGTCCCATCTATTACCGAGAAAAGTCGAAGGGCGTTTGGCAAGCTGGTGCCAAGTTTTCTGATCGTGAAGTTCTTATTATTGGAACTGGCAGCGGTGCCACTAAGTATGCCAAGCAGATCGAGGCCTATGTGCGGGAGGCAAAGCCATTAGTCATCGCCCTGAACACAGGCTGCCCTATCCCCGAGGATCTCATCGATATCCGGGCTGCTTGTCATCCGATTCGCCTGATGGCGGACAGTGCATTTTATACTGAGCACGCTACCCCACTGATGGCGCCGATTTCTGACATGACTGCGGAGCTTCGGGATAAGGTACTCGGTGCAAATGTGTTGGACTTCGGAATGCGCGTTGGAACTGGCTTCGAATATGAGGCTTGTAGCTGTGTTACACCCAATTCACTTGTGATTTGCTACGCGCTGGCAGCCGCAAACGCAGGGGGCGCCAAGGCAATCCATCTCGCTGGCTTCGATGGATATCCACACGGCGATTCACGCAACGATGAAATGGACCAAGTCATATCGCACTACTTGAACAACCAAAAATCGCTGCCCATTGATTCGTTCACGCCGACTATGTATAAAATAAAAGAGACCAGCATATACGCTCAATCCAAGTAAGGGGATGATAATGAAAATATCCGTATTTTTGCCATGTCGTGCGGGCAGCGAGCGCGTTCCAGACAAAAACATGAAGCCCTTCGCAGGAATGGAGGGCGGGCTCGTCAAGCTAAAGTTGTCCCAACTGAGCAGGGTTCATCAAATCCATAAGATCTACCTTTCTACCAACGACAGCCAAGTCATTGAAATGGCCCAGTCCATGGGGATCGCTAATCTTGTTGTCCATCGGCGTGAAGAATCGTTGGCCACTAGTCAGACCAGCACGGATTTACTTGTAGGTCATGCGAACAGCCTGATTGAGGAAGAACACATCCTCTGGACACATGTGACATCACCCTTTTTCGACGAATTCAGCCTGTCCAGAGCTATTGATATGTATTTTGAAGCGAGATGCTCCGGGTACGATTCGCTGATGACCGTTAAGAAGATTCATGGGTTTCTCTGGGCAGACGGCAAGCCATTCAATTACGATCGAAGTATCGAAAAATGGCCCCGCACGCAGACCATCAAGCCAGTTTACGAGGTCGACAGTGCGGCATTTATCGCGCCGAAATCCACCTATGATGAGCTAGGCGACAGAATCGGGCGGCGTCCTTATCTGCTCGAATCCACAGAGTTAGAAAGTTTCGATATCGACTGGCCGTCCCAGTTTGCACTCGCCGAGCGTCTGTACGCCGACAAGATTGGGGCTAAGTAAGATGTTTGTCTTTGACTGCGATGGTGTAGTACTCAATTCCAACGAGATCAAGAATAACGCTTTCCGTCTTGCGCTTGCAGGCTGTCCCCAGGCAGAAGTCGATGCATTTTTGGCGATGCATCGAGCGACAGCTGGAGTGAGCCGTTTTGCTAAGTTCGAATGGATGGCAAACCGCGCACGCGAACGAGGCTACCCGTTCGACTACGCCGAAGCACTTGAACAGTATGCAGAGACCTGTCGAACCAAGTTGTTGGCGTCAGATATTGCCCCCGGGCTAAGCAAAGCGCGCGAAAACTGCGATGAAGTGTGGGCGATTGTCTCGGGGGGCGACCAGGAAGAGGTGCGGGAAGTGCTAGAACGTAAAGGCGTGGCACATTATTTTGACGGCGGGATCTACGGCTCACCCAGAAACAAGATTGAGCTACTTTCTGAACTGAAAAAGTCTCATGATTTGGCCAGCTCGATCTTCTTCGGTGATTCTGCCTACGACCATGATTCTGCAATACAGTTCAAGATGACATTTCACTTTGTCTGGGGGTGGACAGAAATGGCAGAGTGGAATGACTATTGTGCGTCAAGAAGCTCGGTAAGCGCAGTACACCGCTACGTAACAGACTATTTCGGTCAATCATTGTCATGAGTCTCTGGGAAAAAAAGTTATTTGCCGACGATTGTTTGTATGCGGCTTTAAATATTGTTAAGTTGCTGCGCTGGAGTATATCGACTGGCAGCAGTAAAGGTCTCGTGCAACACAACCGCGCCTTTCAAAATTTGGCCAATGGCAAGCGATGCTTTGTACTAGGCAATGGGCCTAGCCTATCTGAAGAAGATCTTTCCAAGATTGCTGGCGAGGACGTATTTGCCTGCAACTTTTTTTATAGACATCCACAGGCGAAGGTCTGCCGGCCAAAATACTATTTTATAGTTGATCCAAAACTGGAAAATGGTGAGTGGCCTGCAAGTATGATTGATGAGCTTTATGCTATTTGCTCGCCCGACTTATTATTCTTAAATGCCCGAGTAAACAAAGTACAGCCTGTACATTCTAGAGTCCGTCCTGAAAGTACCGGTTGGTTGGAAATATCGCAGACGCTCAATAGATTCTATAGATTTAATGGTGGAGTGGACAGACCTATAGCCGCAGACAATGTCACCAAAGCTGCTATTCAGGTGGCAGTACACATGGGATATAAAGAAATCTACGTATTAGGCGTCGATGGAGATGGATTGTTTCGAGACCTTCTGGGGGAGCGGCCGCACTTCTACAACGTCGAGTTGGTCAATGAGAATGTTTCCTATGATCATATGGTAAAGAATTTGTGGTTTTGTACTGAAGGTTTTAGAACATGGGCGCTGATGGCACGAAGTCTTAGAGGGAACGGGGTTGAATTATTTAATGCATCTAAATCCGGGTTAATGAACTGTTTGAAAAGAAGGCGGCCATCGGAATTAAACCAATGACAGTCCCGAGAAACTTTGATCGCGTGATTCTGTTGACGCATCCAGCCCATATGCCGTTCAATAGTATTCACAGGTTTAGCGATCTTTTGCTGTCAAAATTGCACGAAGAGGGTATTTCCGCCTCAATGTTGACCTCTAGGAGCTATGCGGCACCTGGTGAAGTGATTCGCCTATCTGTGAAAATTTTGCGGTACATTGATCAATATTTTTTATTTCCATGTCGGCTTTTACGGCAAGCTTCATCCAATGATGGGCGGATTTTATATATATTTGTTGATCAGGCATTAGGTCCGTGGATTCCATTGTTATCGCGACAGCTGCACTGCATATATGTGCATGATTTCGCAGCACTGCGAAAAAGCCGAGGGTATTTTGTAGGGTTGAGTTCAAATATTAAGGAGCGCATTAACCAATCATTAATTGCAGCTGGCGTAAAGCGCGGAAGATGCTTCATTTGTATATCAGAAAAAAGTAAACAGGATTTACTGCAACTGGTATCGCCATCTAACCTAAGTAGTCTAGTTGTCATACCAAATGCGCTGAATTCAAACTTTCAGGCGTTAAAAAAAACTGAAGCGCGTAAAAGTATTGGTTTGAACGTGAATGGTGGAGAGCGACTATTGGTTTATGTCGGAACATGTGCATTCAATAAGAATGTTCCAGGCTTGCTGTATATCCTCGCTGAACTAAAAAAGCGATTGATTGGCGGAATTCGCCTGCTGATGATTTCAGAATTGCCTGATGAGATATATAAACTAGCCTCTGATCTTGGTATTAAATCTAACATCATCGTATATCGCAATGTTGATTCTTTGGCGTTAAATCAATTCTACAGTGCCGCTGATTTAATGATAATGCCTTCTATACACGAAGGGTTTGGATGGCCGCTGATAGAGGCGCAAGCTTGCGGCACACCAGTAATTACAACTGACGAGTCGCCAATGCGGGATGTTGCAGGCCCACACTCGCTGTTTATTCCTCCATTAAAATCGGCGCAGGCACTTTCGGACTGGGCGGAGACGACTGTGTCTTCCATGATTCATCTTCTTGATTTAAAGGAGGAGGAATACGAACTGCTACGCGAAAAGTGTATTAAATGGGCGCAACAATTTCAGCAGCAGGCAATATATAGGCGTTATTTCGATTACTTTGATTTTATTGCAAAGGATCGATATGTCAGTTCGTAAAACTATTGTTGGAATACTTTTTGGTAAGGTTGCCCAGTCAGTAAGTAGAATAGCTCTGGTTCCGATCATCATTGCTACACTTGGGCCAGAGTCATATGGGGAGTGGCTGCTATATAGTAGTATTACCGCCTGGGTTATGATGAGTAACATGGGGGTCGGCTCTCTTATTGCTAATGAAATGTCGCTGAAATATTTTTCTGATGATCTTAATGGCGCCAGGGAAAGCTATACATACGGGTTGCATATTTGTGCGGGAATTTTACTGGTTGTCGGGGTAATTTCGTTCGTAGTGGTTTGTGGTTTGCATTTTGCTGGATTTCTGGATTTTACAAAGGCTGCTGCCATTGTCTTGCTTGCAGTTTCAGTGCCGGTGTCATTTTTTGCGGAAGTAATTGGTGCTAGACTGAGATTGGTAAATAAAAACCACATCGGTGGAATATTGTCAGGTGTGCGGGCATGGACGGAGCCCCTTTTGACAATTATATTTTTAGGCATTGCTAAAAATATAGTATCACTCGCGCTTGCAGTATTTCTTAGCGCTGGAATTCACGTTGTTTTGACATTTATAATTGCTCGATTGAAAGAGCGTAGCTGCCATCGCAAGAGACTGTCTCCTCCATTCTCTACCTATATTGCAATAGTCAGATCTGGTATGGGATTCATGGCGTTTCCGTTAGGCAATGCCATTGTATTTCAAGGGTCACTTATGGTAATCGCAGGAGTACTTGGTCCGATGGCTGTGGCCGTATATGGAACCACAAGAACTGCAACCCGCGTAGTAAATCAGCTACTTGAGGTACTTAATCAAGCTATTTGGCCGCAACTGACGATGCTGTATGCGGAAGGGCGGAACCTTGAGCTCAAGCAATTATGGATGAGGGCCACTTTAATATCGGCATCTACGGCGCTGTTTGCCGCCATTGCATTCGCGATATGGGGTCCTGAACTCTATCGTTTATGGGTACGTAATTCAATCGAGCCGAATGGATCACTGTTCATTATTTTGGCGATCGGGATACCGCTTGGTGCGACATGGTCATCGGCTGGCATCCTTCTGCTGGCTTTAAACAGACAAATAATCTATGGACGCTTATATTTTGCTGGTAGTGTGCTGTTTATGGTCTTGGCATATATGTTCTCGACAGAACTCAACCTTATGGGCGTAGCTCTTGCGTCGTGCTTATTTGATGGGCTGATGGTAGGCACAACATTTATTCTTGTGGCTAGGTTTTTAAAAAGCGAGGCTGTCCTCAGCCCGCAAAATTTGAAGTAAATCTATCATGAAGATCACGCAGGCCACCTGGGTACGGTACCACCATTTCGACCTCGCTCGCGAGCTGAATCATATGGGGCTGTTGGGAGACATATACTCTACGCTACCTTGGTGGCGACTAGATGCGGAGGCAAAGTCAAATTCTATAGAGCGTTCGAGAATCCACGGATTTCCTTACGTTACCGGAGTCCGACGAGCAGCACGGGTACTGCTTCGCGGAGCCGCCCCCGTAGACGAAAAATTGGCTGTTTTGGATACAAAGATATTTTCGCGATGGCTCGCAACAAAAATTAAGGATGTTGACGCATTTATAGGCATATCTGGAACTGGATTGCATGCAGGCAGGAAGGTCAAGAGCCAAGGTGGTGTTTATGTCATGGACAGGGGTTCAGCTCATATAAGGGAGTCGAACGACATTCTCGATCGAGAATATAAGCGTTGGGGTCATGAATGGCGGCCAATCAACTCTTGGCTAATGGAGAACGAGGATCGCGAGTCCGAAGAGGCGGACTTAATTACGGTGCCTTCTGAATTCGTGGCAAGAACGTTCTACGCAAGAGGTGTGGACCGAACAAAGGTGCGTGTTATTCCTTATGGAGTAAACCTCAAGGAGTTTTACCCCGCGGATGATTTTGAAGCTAGGCGTGTTACGCATCAGTTCAATCTATTATTTGTCGGAAATTTCTCGATCCGTAAAGGCGCAGGCTACCTCTTGGAGGCTATGAGATTGTTACAGAAGGACAAGGTGCAACTTACGGTGGTAGGGAATATTCCCGACGAGACGCAGCAGTTGATTAATAAGCTAGGTAGTGAAAGAATTACTTTCAAAGGCGTTGTGCCTAGGAGTGAAGTAAGACAGTACATGTCACAGGCCGATGCGCTCGTACTTCCGAGTGTGGAAGAAGGGCTTGCCTTGGTTCAGGCACAGGCGCTTGCCTGTGGGTGTCCAGTCATCGCAACTCCGAATACCGGGAGCGAGTCGCTTTTTAGGCATTTGCAGGAAGGGCTGATCATCGATCCATATGATTCGGCGTCGATAGTGGCCGCTGTTCGCCAGTTGCATGGAAGTCCTGAGCTGCTACTTAAGATGAGAGTAGCGGGAGTTGCGATGACGGCGCAACTTGGTGGTTGGCGTAACTATGCTGATGGCATCGTGAATGCAATCAGGAGCGTTCGATGAACGTATATATATTCTATGGTCGCGTGCGTCAGTATGGTGGTATTGAAAGAAATATCCTAGCGCTTGCTCAAGTCGTGGCTGCAAGCGGTATCACTCCCGTTCTCATTTGTTTTGAAGATCAAGTTGATCTACATCGCGAATCCGGTGGTGTGCTCCAGGTAAAAGTGATTGGCTCCGGCAATATGCTGAAGCGTGTATTGCGCATCAGGGAGATTGTTGCAGCGAACGCCAATGACTCTACAAGTCTGATCATATGTTTTGGTGTATGGGGTGGAGCCTTTTTAAGCATGACTGGGCTGGGATATCTACTTCACTACACTGATCCCCCCAGTGTGATGCCAGAAATGGTTTCATGGTTTCAAAAGGTGAAATTCAGCCTTCTTTCAAACGCTGCAATCCGTCGTGCAAAGTCATGTATCACGATGACTGAAAGGAATGCAAGAGAGTTGCGGCATAGGTTTGGTCGAGATTTCGACGTCATTTATCAAGGGGGTGTCCCTCCGCCCGTTGGATTTGAAATAAATTGCGACAATAGAGTGTTGCGGTTGGTGAGTGTATGTCGTCTCCATGCATCAAAGAATCTCGACTGGGCGATCGAACTGCATCAAGCTTGTATGCAGGATGAGAGACTCAAGGATAAATTCACTCGCATCGAATTGCTGCTAATCGGAGATGGTCCTGAACGCGACAAGCTACAAGAGATGGCAGTGAAGTCAAACTCTGTTGACTCAGTTAAGCTTCTTGGGTTCTGTACTAGCGAAGAGATCGAGCGAATAATGGCTACGGCGAATATTGCTGTAGTTCCAGGTGTGCAGGGCTACGGGTTGCCGGTTCTTGAGGCGCTATACCGGGGTATGTACGTTTTGCTCAATGAGGCTTCAGGAATATCCGAAATTCTTGGTGAAGACGCTCGTGTGTGCATCTCGCGCAATAGCAAAGCGGATTTCATTAAATCCGGGATAGATTTTTTGTCTGCGCTTGATATGAAATTGCTGCCTGATGTATATGTTAGTTCGCGTGGCGAGCTGCCTACAGAAGATTCATGGGGGCAGGCGCTAGGTCGGGCAGCTCGATGGTGGTAAGCGATGGTTTTCGGATTTAGACTGCTAATCATATGCTGCCTAGTTTTGCAGCTTGTGCTTGACCATTCTCTGGACAATGTGTTCTTGGCATTCGTCCTGTCTACAGTATGTTTCGTTGCGATTGAGTACTACCGTGTGCGTGCGACTAGCTTGGTAAGCCTCGTTCCTACACTCATGATGGTTTTTTTTGCACTCGAGTTCGCATTCTTGCCATTGGTATTAAAGACGCTGGATTGGCAGGCAGTAGTTGAGCGACTTAATTCTGCGCCGGTTACCGCTATTGTTGTCTGTTTGACCGGGATTTCAATTTTTTTGGGTGGAATGCTACTGGATTATTTTCGGCGTGGTCCGCTTGGAGGCTCGTTTGCGTATAGGTTTGGTTTCTTGGAGCCGCTGAGCTTTCGGCACTGTATGGCCATGGGTGGCCTCTCTTTGGTCTTATGGTTGTCTACTTTTGTCGCTGGTGGGCTTGTATCAAAAATATTATTCCCGGTTTCGGTTTTGATACTTGTGCCATTTGCATGTCTTGCAAATTCGGATGCGTTTACTCATTCAAAGGTAGGATATTTGTATTTGCTGTCGTATTTTGTTGTTTTGGTTTTCCTGTCTGCTGCTTTAAATGCACGAGGTATTGCAGCTGAGGCCGTGGTTGTTGCTGCAACATCGTGGTTGGTCGGTAGGACTAGATCGACCAAGTCATTAAATGTTTTAAATTTACTGATTATTGTATTTCTGGGAGTGGTGGCATTCTTGTTTTTTGAACGATTTGTTCTTGCTATGGGGGTTGCTCGTGAGGTTCGCGGCGCTGTATCTATGGCGGATATGGTGGATTCGACGTTAAGGATTTTTATCGATACTGATAGATTGGCAGAGTACCGTGCGTTTGGAATGGAACGGGCCATCTATGGTGGATATAGTGAAGGTTACGTGGACTCCACATTGCTATCTCGCTTTGTTGGAATTAAGTTTTTGGATAATTTTTTATTTTATGCATCTCAGTTGCCGGACGGCAGTGAGTCGCTGCTCTCAGACGAGCGGATGAGTGGATTAGCTCGATTGTTGCCTGGCCCCTTGGCATCATTTATTGGAGTCAATGTCGATAAGGGTGATATATTTTCAGTTGGCGACTATTTGTATTACCTATATTCCGGGATTGGGTTAGGTGAGTGGAAAACTGGGAGTTTGATTGGTGACTTGTGGTTGATCTCTGGTGGGTGGTTTTATCTTCCCTTGACGGTGCTGATCGTTGCTCTGCTCTGTGCAACAGTCTCTGTTTTTCTTGAGGCTCCTGGCGTTTCTGTTTCACCGCTTCTATTGGTGTTGTCTTGGAAGTTGTTTGGTACTACTGCGGCCGTTGGATTCGCTGGTGATTCAATCGTCAGCTTGCTGTCCTTTCTTTTAAGAAATTATTGGCAATTCCTTGGGGCATATTTAATCGTTAAATACCTCAGTCGAATAATTGTCCTGATTAGCAATAATCTTCAGCAAGACGCCAGCCGAAGGTCAGGCGTAGCGTAGAGGGCAGACAAAGCGCAGGAGCGAGCAGATGCCAATGAACCGAATCCAGTTCCAGCAGGGGATGTCGCTGCCGGAGTTCATGAGCAGCTTCGGCACGGAAGAGCAATGCGCCGAGGCGGTCAAGCAGGCGCGCTTTCCGCAGGGCTTCGAGTGCCCGCGCTGCGGGAGCGGCGCGCACTACGTGGTGGGCCAAGGCACGCGCAAGCTGTTCCAGTGCAACGGCTGCCGCCACCAGACCTCGCTGACTGCGGGCAGCCTGTTCGCGAGTACCAAGCTGCCGCTGAGAACGTGGTTCCTGGCGATCTACCTGCTCAGCCAGGCCAAGGCAGGGCTGTCGGCGCTGGCGCTCAAGCGGCAGGTGGGCGTGAGCTACCCGACGGCATGGCTGATGCAGCAGAAGATCATGCACGCTATGGCCGAGCGAGAGGGCCAGCACTGGCTCGACGGCACGGTGCAGCTTGACGATGCCTACCTCGGCGGGGAGCGCAGTGGCGGCAAGGCGGGGCGGGGCCCGGAGAACAAGATGCCGTTCGTGGCGGCGGTCTCGGTCGATTCCGAGGGGCATCCTCAGTACGTCAAGCTCACGCCGGTGGGCGGCTTCACGCTGGAGGCGGTGGGCCAGTGGGCGCAGGCGGCGCTGATGCCGGGAGCGAGGGTGGTCAGCGACGGGCTGGGGTGCTTCGCCGCGGTCACCAGGGCGGGCTGCCTGCACACGCCGATCGTGGTGGGCCAGCGCAAGCCGCGCGAGCTGCCCGAGTTCACCTGGGTCAACACGGTGCTGGGCAACCTGAAGACGATGTTGTCGGGTGCGTTCCATGCGTTCAAGTACCCAAAGTACGCCAGCAGCTATCTGGCAGCGTTCGCCTACCGCTTCAACCGTCGGTTCGACCTGCGCGGGCTGGTGGCTCGGCTCATCATCGATGTCGCGCGGTGCAAGCCTCGGGCTCAGCGGGTCGTTCGGGGGAATGCTGAGGATTGTTGCCAATCAGGATAATTGTTGATCGATGGAGTTCTTCCGTCAATGTCGCACAAGGATGAAGCATGAGAATTTTATATGTAGGTGATTGCTCTCCCCTCTCAACATCTGGCTTTAGAGCTGCTGCATTGCGGAGGCTTGGACATGAGGTTGAGACACTTGATATCAGTACTTCTCGTGTGGTTGGTTCTGGGCGTATTTGGAACAAGGTGCATTTTTTATCCGGCTACAAGTTGCTTCAATCGTCGGTACAGCGCATGCTGCGAGATTTTTCGACGCTGGTACGCAAATTTGATGTTGCGTGGGTCGACAGTGGCGAGTTGCTTGGGCTTGATGCTGTGTTGCAGCTTAAGCAAATATCCTCAAAGGTTGTTCTCTATAACCATGACGATCCAACCGGACCTCGTGACTGGCAGCGATTTGCGTCGCTCCGTACGGCGTTGCCTGCATACGATTTATGTTGTGTAGTTCGGCATGAGAACGTTGACGAATTTAGGAATTTAGGTGCGCCACATGTGCTTAGGGTTTGGCGAAGCTATGACGAGACGGGTCACAGTCCATTCCTTAGCCTTGACGATATTCCTAGTCAATTTAGATCGGAAGTGAGTTTTGTCGGGGCCATGATACCTGGTGAGGGTAGAGATGAATTCATGGTTGGTCTTATACGGCGGGGTGTGCCAGTTTCAATTTGGGGGTCGAATTGGAGGCGCTCGCGTTTCTGGAGTGAACTTGAGCACTGTTATCGTGGTTCGAAGATGCTTGGACGTGAGTATGTTGCTGCGATTCAAGGGGCTAAAATTTCTATCGGTTTGCTGTCCAAAGGTAATCGTGATCTGCACACTACTCGAAGTTTGGAAATACCGTATATTGGTAGCACATTTTGTGCAGAACGCACTCGGGAGCATATTGAATTATTTAAAGATGGCGTAGAGGCTACTTTTTGGTCGTCGGTGGACGAGTGCGCTGATGTTTGTCTTGAATTATTGGGGGACGAGAATCGCAGGCGTAAAATCGCAAACGCAGGGGCAGTCGCTGTTCGCCAGTTAGGTGTCGGCAACGAGGATATTTGTAGGAATGTGCTTCAGGCAGGATAATGCCCTACAAAACAGCGAAGTATTTTATTTATTTTGCTGCAAGAGTTATATAATGTACAGCCTTAATTTTATTTAATCGTTGGAGGTCTCTTGAATAATACTAATGATGCGGATCATTTTTTGGATCTTGATGGTGTCCGCGGAGTTTTGGCAAATGTTGTTATTTTATATCACTACGGCCTAAATACCCTGATTTCGAAACTTACATCTGGATATATTACTCATTCTCCATGGGGTGGGTGCGTTGATTTTTTCTTTATTCTAAGTGGATTTGTTCTTTGCCATTCGTCACTCAAGCGACCGAAACCAATCGCTGAATTTTTTATTGCCCGCATTTTTAGACTTCTCCCTCTGCATGTTGCTATACTTTTGCTGTTCACCCCATTGTATTTTTCTATAATTCCGATTGGATATATTGGAGTAATCCAGAATTTTATAGGAATATCTATATTTACGAGTGAGAAAATATGGAATTTGGCGTCGTGGAGTATGCATCTCGAGCTTTATATTCCTATTGTATTTTTCCTTTACAATCGATTTCATGCGTCTTCAGTACGTTATGTTATCGGATTTTCTGTTTCCCTCGCTATTCAGTTATGGACAACATACCAAATGGCGGCTGGTATAGATTATCCTGTTTTGAGGGGGTTTGGTGGATTGAGCCTTGGTTACTTTTTATACATGATGAAAAATAATTTCGAAATAATTGCTAAATTTACGCCAAAAATCTCTGTATTTGCATTGTTGATTGTTTATATGTGCGTAATGCTATTTTCAGGTATTTTTGTGTGGATGTCTTTGCTTTTGCCTCTGATATGCATCGCTGTTATTATTGTTGGAGTGTCGACAAGAGGATTACTTTCTAGAGGTGGGTTTCGATTGATGGGTAACTTATCGTATCCTGTTTATATGATTCATTCCCCTGCTTTGGTTTTTGCCTTATCAATTTATCCGTCGATAGATGGAAGTGCCTCACTTAAAATAACACTTATTATTTTGGTTTGGATTGCATCATATGTGGCCATGCATGTAATTGAACGTCCGGGTATGGCGCTCGGAAAGATGCTGCAGGCGAGGTATCGTCTGCATCGGTAGCGAAACGGCTTTTGGCAACTAAGATGCGTGGTCGCTGGTGACAAAGGCGTTCGCTGAATTGGCCTACCGAAGCAGGTTTGTAAGGCGGCAACGGCAGTGGGCGAGCGCGTTTGTGCATCGGTACAACCACGACCATCGCCACAGCGGCATCCGCTACGTCAGTCCGGCGCAGCGCCATGCGGGGCAGGACCGGGAGATCCTGGCGGCGCGGGATGTGCTGTACCGACAGGCTCGTCAGGCAAACCTGAAACGCTGGTCGGGCAAGACACGCGACTGGTCGCCGATCGGGGCTGTCATGCTCAATGCCGAGGGGCAATGTGTGGCCGCGGCGGTCGATGCCGCGGCAACTGAAATAAGCGCAGTCGCGGCATGACTCACGCGGCAACTGCCTTGACATGCTCCGGTCGTTCGGGGGAATGCTGAGGATCGTTGCTAATCAGGACCTAATTTTTAAATAATACTGTATATTTCTTGGTTGACGGATATGCGAGCTTTACAGGGTGAGATGAGATTGGGGGATTTAATGATTGTGAATAGCCAAAAGAAACAGCATATTACAATATTGGATTGGATGCGCGGATTTGCCGCAGTTCTTGTTTGCTCTAGCCATCTACGCAACGCAATGATTGTGGACTGGGGTAATGCCCTTGATCATGGATTAATCAACAAATTTCTGTACGGCATTACCGGGTTTGGGCATCAGTCTGTCGTGGTATTTTTTGTCCTCAGCGGATACCTAGTTGGTGGCTCTGTAATCGCAGCTGGGCCAAAATTCCGTTGGACAACTTATCTAATTGCGCGACTCAGCAGACTTTGGGTCGTGTTGGTGCCGTGCTTGGTTATAACTTTTGTGGCCGATGCGTTTACGGTGAGTTTTGCGAGTGATGTATTGACTGGCGACTATGCGACTCGCTGGCACTCAGCACCCGTCGCCGGGAAATACTCAATGTCGTGGCAGACGTTGGTGGGAAACTTGGCTTTTGTTCAAACGATTTTTGTCCCTGTTTATGGTTCTAATGGCCCGCTTTGGAGTCTTGCCAACGAGTTTTGGTACTACGTCATGTTTCCATTGGTGATGAATTTTGTTGGCAAGGTTGGTGTGGTTTCACGCGTATCTAAATTGGTTTCTTTGGTATTGTTCCTAACTATTTTTTATTGGGCCTCTATAGGGGTTATTACTGGTTTTTTGGTATGGATCTTTGGTGCTTTGGTGAGCTATTTAAACAACCGAATGAGGCAGCCGATGGCGTGGCGGCGTAGTATTTCTGTGGTCTCACTTGTCGCTTTCGCGACTGCTCTTGGACTTTCGAAGTGGTCTGGTGTACCAGCCTGGTTTACACCTTGGAGTGACTTGGTCCTCGGCGTTGCCGTTGCAGCGTTCCTTCTGTGCGCTCTTCAATGGGACTCAATAGGTCCGAGTCACGCACAGCAATCAGGAGCGTCGAAATGGTTTTCGGACATTTCGTTTTCGCTTTACCTATCGCATTTCCCATTGGTTATGCTGGTTTCCGCCTACCTTTTTCATGACGCCAGTTTGCAACCCGGTCTTCGTACATGGATTAAGTTCTTCTGCATCCTGGGGGGGCTATTCTTAATCGCTAGGATCGTCTGGTGTCTATTTGAGCGACATACGCCAATAGTGAAGAAATTCGTCGCTTCATGGTTCAATGCTATTTATATAGCGCATCGCTAAGTGCAACAGTGTCATCGTTGGATTCGCCCCACCGCCGGTTGGTAAAACCGATGTTGCGCAAACAGCAAGATTGGATATTCCGAACACTCGAAGGTCTCGGTTGACAGGTCCTCCATCTGGGCTGCTCGCCATCTTGGTAGATCCCCCGGGGTGATAAATCCCACCTCCCATAGTCATATTATTGGCAACATCGTTGATGGACCTTAGTCGAAGCTTGCCAAGCTGAGCATATGGGCTGGCTCGCCAGCTCTTCTCAAACATATTGATAGCAGATGTCATGGTCGTCACATCTTCGTGCCTGACCTTCCAGTCAATTTTCGCGATGGGTTGACCAAATATGTCAGTTGCCTTTTCTGATAGACCAACGCAGTTATAGGGCACAGAAGCTTGTTCAATGACCATGTGCAACTCTATGCGAGCTTTATCAGGGAACAGCAGTCGTTGATGGATGAAGCGCCACCACACTGCCCGCGTCAGCCATGGAAGGTCTCCGATGAGGCGCGCAAGCAACGGTAGCCTTGGCAGCCTGCGGCGTTGTATAGCTCGAAAGACATCACGCAGCGCAGTGAAGCCTCCCTGCGTCTCAGAAAAGCCAACGTGTGCAAAGCAAGGTGCAACGGTGTCGCGTAATTCGCTCGAAGGAGCAAGTTCGAATCTCAGATTGCGCATGCCACCACCTGGAGTAAAGCGGAAGCCCACTAGCTGGTTTAAGGCTCGCCGATCGGATACTTCCAGTTCTGCAACAACTGCAGAAAGGTGGTCATGAAAGCCTTCACCCAATCCTTGCCCAGTGAGTGCACCAGGGTTCTGCCGCGAGATGAGAAGTAGTAGACGCGTGCTTTCTATGGCTCCTGCGGCAATGACGGTTTCATCTGCGGCAATTGCTATGGATGATCCGTCAGGTGACTGGGCCGTCACCTGAGTCAATCTCCCGCCATTGACGGTGAATTGAGTTGCGGTCGCATTGATCCAGATCTCTGGCCCATCGGATTTTTCGGCAGTTTCACGTACAAGGGAGTAAACATTGCGCTTTCCGAATGAGGGCCATTTCGCGAGTCGTGCGATAAAGTCCTCCCCCAACCGGATGGCGGGGTCCTCGTAGGGTCCGGGCGGCAAACCGAACAGTGCTTCAACCTTGGACACGTACGGTGCGAGTTCAGTCCAATCGATGGGCCACTCACCTTTGGCCATGTCGGATGCTTGAAATGGAATGAGCGCACCACCCCAGATCGTGGATGTCCCCCCGAGACAGCGTGCACGTCCAAGTTCGGCACCTGCATAGGGATTGCCATTCTGTTCAGTGACGTTCAACGGATGGGTATCGCCTTTTTGCTCGCGTCCCCCGGACTCCATGCATATTACATGCTTGCCGCGCGCTGCCAGTTCAGTAGCGAGCACCAGACCTACGGTTCCCGCACCGATGACCAAAATATCCGCTGTAGCTTCCACATGTCCTGCGCCATTCAAGTCACGAATCACGAGCCGCTCCTAAAAAGTTTGGCGTATTGATCCACCCGTTCGGGCTTCGTTGTGCTCACAATGATGGCGCCGTGCTGGTTGCGTTTTAATGCTTTCGTCAATATTGCATCTAGAGTTTGATTTGACCCGAGTTTTCGGGCGGCAGAAACATAGCCGTATGTGATTTGCAGTGGGCGGCCATGTGTAGTTAGGCAATCGGCTTCGCAACCGTCGAGGCTGTCATGCACCTGGACGACCTGTGCAAGGCCAGGAGCGGTATTTAAAAATGGAGTCATACGTTTACTGTCTAGGGCTAGGCCAAAGGCACCAATTCGGCCTCTTGTAACCTCAATTTCTAACCAGCGCTGCCATTCATCCGTTGTAACCATTTGAAGTTCCGGCTCATGGAGCATGTAGAGCGCTACGCGTTCACACTTGAGTCGAATGAGGCTGCTTTCCAGCATCTTCTGAGCGCGTGACAATGTGAAATCTACAGTGGGACGTGACATGGCGGGAACAAGTCGCCCTGCTACTTTGCGCAGAAAAACAGCTGAGCGCGAAGCATCTTCCCCGCCGGGAGAGTAGATCCCGACCTTCGTGGTAACTGTCACTTGGGGGTGCCGGGAAATAAGTTGACCTAGGTCGCGCTCGGCCCAGCCAAAGCCATAGTAGGGGGCCGTATCAAAATGCGTAAAACCTGCTGCAACAGCCGCTTCGAGTAATGCAATGCGCTGATGCGCATTGCCAGCGTTGAACAGCGATGCCGTTCCGAAGACAAAGCGTGACAGATGGAGTTGGGTACTTGGTAGACAAACCGTTGGCATGGGCATTTTTTAATCATTGCTCTTGTGTGCGATTGAATCTTGTCCGGGTAGATTTTGCTGTTGCTGGATTCCCCTGATAGACTGTCCAAGCATCAAGGTCGCAAAAAGCGGCGCCCCGTGCACCGAGTACTGCTCCTTCGCCGATGATTACCCCGGGACCGACAAAGGCCTCTGCAGCAATCCATGCGTTAGCTCCAATTTTAATGGGGCGTGATCCAATTTGAAAATTTGCATTATGTATGTCGTGCGTGCCGGTGCACAAAAATGTTCGCTGTGACACTACCGCATATGGGCCAATTTCAATTTGTCCCATGGTGTAGCAATCCACATCAGGGCCGAGGGTTGCCGAGCGAGCCATATTTAGATTGGGTGGATACCAGATTCGTACGCTTGCATATATGAAGCATGAGGGATCAACGTGGCCGCCAAACAGATTGATCAGGCAAACCCTCCAGCGATGCAGCGGAGGCGGTGTCCAAGATGCCAAGAGTGCCCATGTCAACTTCCAGGCTAACCGCAGCAATCGATGCCGAAAAGGGAAACTGGCTGCACCGGCAAAAGTTGCAATGCTATCTGCGTTCTGGGGCACGCCGCTTGATTTTGCTTGAATCTTGATAGGTTTCATATCAGTGATATCTAACACCTTGGCCTAATGTGCGGGAAATAGATAAATGATGCGCGAATATTAATGAAACTATGATGTGGCATTTAAGTCATGCCCTGTCAGGTCTAATATTTTTGCCTTTATTTCTTCGGGATCGTTTAAGCCTCTGATGCCGTTCTGTAATTCCATGAGCTTTGCTCCGACGAGAAATCTATACCAATAGCCTTGCAAGAAATGGTAAACTAAGCCGGATCGGCCATCCAGAAAACCCAGTTGAACTACGTAGCGCCATAAGAAATAAAGAGATGCACTGACTGTGAAAGGAAGTCGGTTGTAGACAGATTCCTTGAGGGCTCTTTTTACGGCAGCTTGAGCTGATGCACTTTTGGCATTCAAAGCATTGTCACGAGGGCCGAGCCGTCGCATTTGAATCAGAACTTCTATGGCTTCTCGGGTTGCATACCCATTATGTTTGGTTGTGAAGTAATTAAGATCGTGGAGATTGTGGTCGGCAAAACTTCCCTTCATGGTGATGGTGCGGCCTCCCCATACCACCATATGTTCGTCCATCCACCGATCCTCAATTCGGCCGTTACCTTTACGCCAGATACGCAGCATCACCAAAGGGTAGCGGCCACCATGGCGCACCCAGCGGTCCATGAAGATATGTTTTCTCTTGAGGTTGATGCCCACTACATCATCGGGCAGCGTTGGGATCCGTCTTTCTAATTCGGTCCTAAGTTCAGGTTCAATGAGTTCATCTGCGTCTAGGCGCATCACCCATTTTCCCCGGATTTCTGCGTTGTCCAGCGCCCACTGGAATTGCTTGGCGTGATTGATGAATTTGTTTTGCAAGACGACCGCGCCATGAGCCTTGGCAATCTCTACGGTGTCATCAGTGGAAAAGGAGTCGACCACCACAACGTCCTCGGCCAACCCTCTAATGTTTTCAAGGGCGCGAGCAATGTGGATCGACTCGTTCTTGGTTAGGATGACGACAGTGAGATCTAATGGCATGATTTCTGGTGCGGTTGTATTTCGTCGTTCAATGGCTTACTGCATGCAATAAAGCATCAGCTGAAGCATCAACGGTATAGCGCTGCTCATAGGTTTGGCGGGCTTGTTTTGCCAAAACTAAACGATCTTTGGCTGGTTGTTGAAACCAGCGTTTCAATAGTGCCGACGTGCCTGTCAATGTGTCGGGCTCGACCAGTCCGCTGCCGTCTTGCAGGGCTTCACGCCAGATGTTTACCTTGTTGGAGATCAGTATAGGTTTGGCACAAGCCATCGCTTCCACCACGGCAATACCGAAGTTTTCTTGGTGTGAAGGCAAGACAAAGGCATCGCACGCATAGAGCGCACCCCATTTGGTGTCGCCTTTGACCATGCCGATCCAGTGCACCCGCTGTTCAATCCCAAGCGATCGCGCTTGATTTTTTAGTTCTGCTAGGTAGACCTCGTCACTTGGACCTGCCATCACGAGGTGTTGATCAGGGTGATCAGGCGTGTTTGCTGCGAAGGCGTTCAGCAGTAGATCGCATCCTTTCTTTGGGTGAATGCGTCCCAGAAACAACAGAAATGGCTTCTGCCTCAGCAGTGGGAAAGCCGATAGAAAGCCCTTGGTCAGTTCTGCACTGTTGTCCGGTGGCTCTGTCGTTCCCAGAGGTGCCAAACGTTCATTGACTTGATAGAGCCAAAACGATTCCTTGGCCAGGCGGCGTTCTTCTTCACATGTGAATAGAACGGCCCTCGCGTCGCGTAGGACGCGATATTCAGCCCATGGCCAGAATAACCACTTTTTGAGGTGCTTTAGCGGATACGTGTGCTTGAACCATGGGTCCAGCATGCCGTGCGGAAACACATAGTACGGTATGCCGCTGCCTGCCAGCGCTTGTCGAGTGGCAAAGGCATGGTATTGCCAGATTCCATCTACGACCACCGCATCAAAACGTTTGCTATTGGCTCGGATCCATGTCACCAAATCAGGTTGGTATTGCCACGCTGTCCGACCTTTCCCTAACGGATGAAGTTTCAGCGCGTAATTGGCGATGAATGGTGCGTCGGGATCGTCTAGTGAGACGACCTCTACCTCATGGCCCATTTCTACCAGTCTCACACCACGGCTGCGGATGCTTTCCGCCACGCCACCCAGCTGCGGATCTACCGACGAAACTACGTGAAGTAGTCTAATTTTCTCTCTCACATGCGCCCAATCGATTGGTATTCCATGCCGAACGAGCGAATCAGCTCGGGCGCATAGAGGTTGCGTCCGTTGAAGACAGCTTTGTCTTTCAAGCCGTCACGGATGGTTTCGAAGTCCGGCGTGCAGAACTCCTTCCACTCGGTGTCGATCAGCAGCGCATCGGCCCCTTCGAGAGCCTGCTTCTGCCTGTCGGAATAGCTCAGGCTGTCCCAGCCCACCATCACGCGCTGGGCTTCCGCAGCCGACACCGGGTCATGCGCCTGTACATCTTCCCCCCGCTTGGCCAACTCATCGGTGACTGCCGTGTGCACTTTGTCGCCAGTACCTACTGGCACGGTGCTTTTGTCGACGATCACCTTTAAGTCTGTCATCGTGCGGCTGATGTTGAGGGCCGAGTCGTCTTCTTTCGGCGGCGTGCCAACGGTGATGAACTGGATCTTGGCCGGATCCACGTCCAGGCACGCGCCTGTCACCAATCCGTCGTAGCCGGTGCCAATGACGGTGACTTTCATGTATTCAGATCCTAATTTTTTAAAAAATGATGGGGAAAATAGCCAGATCAAAGAATGCTAGGGTTACCCCGAATTAGCGAGTACCAAATGCACAAACAGCGCCGGAAGGGCGCTGTTGTTCTTGGCATCGGGTGCGGTTCAGTACGCGTTCTTGTCCCAGAAGGTCAGCTTCACCGTCTTCGCGATGATCCGCATGTCCATCGTCAACGACCAGTTCCGCAGATAGTCGATGTCGTACTGCACCCGCCCGACCATCTTGTCCAGCGTGTCCGTCTCGCCGCGGTAGCCATTCACCTGCGCCCAGCCGGTGATGCCGGGCTTGACCTTGTGCCGCAGCATGTAGGACTGCACCAGTTCGCGGTATTGCTCGTTGTGGGCGACGGCGTGCGGGCGCGGGCCGACGATGCTCATGCGGCCTTGCAGCACGTTGATGAACTGGGGCAGCTCGTCCAGCGAGGTGCGGCGGATGAAGGCGCCGAACGGCGTGATGCGCGCGTCACCACGGGTGGCCTGCTTCACCACCGCGCCGTTGTCCATCGTGGACATCGAGCGGAACTTGTAGACCGTGATCTCCTTGCCGTCCACACCATTGCGGCGCTGCTTGAAGACGATCGGGCCCGGCGAGCTGCGTTTCACACCAATGGCCACTGCCAGCAGGATGGGCGAGATCAGCACCAGGATGACGCTGGAGAGCACGATGTCGGAGGCGCGCTTGGCCAGACCGTTGATGCCAACGAAGGGGCTTTCCAGCAGGCTGACCACCGGCACGCCGTCCATGTTGCGCATGCGGCCCTGGATGACGCTGACGCCAGCAACGTCGGGCACGAAGTAGATGGAGACGGCGCTGTCGTGCAGGTTGGCGATCAGCTGGTCGATGCGCGGCTGTGAGCTGAGCGGCAGGGTGATGTAGACGTCCTTGACGTTGTGGCGCTGGATGCAGTCGAGCGCGTCGGCGATCTTGCCGACGATGTGCTCGCTGGTTTCCGGTGCGCAGCGGGCGGCGTCGCGGTCTTCCAGGTGGCCGACGAAATCGTGGCCATAGGCGCGGCGGCCTTGCAGGATGTGGGCCACCTTGGCGCCGAGCGTGCCAGCGCCGATCACCAGGGCGGGCCGGCGGGCATCCGGGTGGCGGGCGTGGCGGCGCATCAGTGCGCCGCCGATGAGCACGCTGGCGTATTGCGCCACCGGCGTGGCGGCGGCCCACCAGATGAGCACGGAGGTGTCAAAGAAGCGGAAGCTCTTGGTCGCAAAACCACACAGCGTCAGGATGGCGAGGACGGTCGCCCAGGCCACGACGATGTCGACCAGCGCATTCAGGCGGTTCTCGTAGAAGCGGTTGGTGCCGGGGAACACCAGCAGCATCACCATGATGGAGAGCAGCATCGACGCGCGGTCGAGCACATGCCCGTGGGCGAAGTGGACCGTCAGGAAGGTGGTGACGGCCAGCAGCGGCTCCAGCAGCGCGGCGGCAAAGACGGGGATGGACGGGGGTGGCGCCGAGAAGGGCAACGCATTGGCGGCGTTGTTCAACGGCAGACCCTCCGGGCCGTACCGGATGGGGCCTAGGATGTTATGGATCTGTACGTCTGCTGGCATTGGTTGTTTCCCCTGCTATTTCTTTGACTCACGCACTCGGAAGTGTGCTTGACGTTCAGGGTGCGGTGCCATGAAGTTCCACACATCGAGCGCATTTGTTGCAATTCTTCGCTGAATCATTGCCGGAGCTGGCTCCATTCTTGAGCCCGCGGACCTGGTCCGGCATCTGACGCTATCGTAAGCAAGGGCCGCGCCTGCGCGCTAGCCGCATCTGCGGGGTTGTGCTGGAAACGATCGGTACCGGTTGCTTGTCACGCCGTCGGACACAATCCCGGTTGAACCGCATCCACACCCGTCCCCGCATGCACTCCACCACGTCCTCTCCCACTGTCGCGGTCCTCGGCGTCGGCTATGTCGGCCTGCCGCTGGTCGTCGAGTTCGGCCAGCACCTGCCGACCATCGGCTTCGACATCTCCGCCGACAAGATCGCCCGCTGCCAGGCGGGCACCGACCCGTCGCGCGAGATCTCCGACGCGGACATGGCGCTGGCCACCCACGCCCGTTACACCTGCGACCCGGCCGCGCTGCGCGAGGCGGATTTCATCGTCGTGGCCGTGCCGACCCCGGTGGACGAGGCCCGCATCCCCGATTTCGGCCCGCTGCTCGGCGCCTGCCGCACCATCGGGCCGAACCTGAAGCCGGGCGCGGTGGTGGTGTTCGAGTCGACGGTCTACCCGGGCGCGACCGAGGAGATCTGCATCCCGGAGCTGGAGCGGGTGTCGGGGCTGGTCTGGCAGCGCGACTTCTTCGTCGGCTACAGCCCCGAGCGCATCAACCCCGGGGACCGCGAACACCGCCTGACCAACGTCATCAAGGTGGTGGCGGGCGACTCGCCGGCCACGCTGGAGAAGGTGGCGGCGCTGTACCTGACCGTGGTGGAGCCGGGCGTGCACCGCTGCAGCAGCATCAAGGCGGCGGAGGCCTGCAAGGTGATCGAGAACACCCAGCGCGACCTGAACATCGCGCTGATGAACGAGCTGTCGATCATCTTCGACAAGATCGGCATCGACACCACCGAGGTGCTGGAGGCGGCCGGGACGAAGTGGAACTTCCTGCCCTTCCGCCCGGGGCTGGTGGGCGGGCACTGCATCGGCGTCGATCCCTATTACCTGACGCACAAGGCCGAGATGCTCGGCTACCACCCCCAGGTGATTCTGGCCGGGCGGCGCATCAACGACGGCATGGGCAAGTACATCGCCGAGCAGACGGTCAAGCAGATGATCGCCGCGGGCAGCTACATCAAGGGCGCGCGCGTCATCGTGCTGGGGTTGACCTTCAAGGAGAACTGCGCCGACCTGCGCAACAGCAAGGTGGTCGACATCATCCAGGAGCTGCGCAGCTACGGCGTCGAGGTCTTCGTGCACGACCCGGAGGCGGACCCGGACGAGGCGATGCACGAATACGGCGTGCGCCTGCTGGGCTGGGACGATCTGCCGCGTGCGGACGCCGTGGTCGCGGCCGTCGCGCACCGGCGCTTCCGCACGCTGGGCGCAGAGGATCTGGTGCGCAAGCTGGTCAAGGGGGGCTGCGTGATCGACGTGAAGTCGGCATTCGACGAGCCGGCGCTGGTGGCTGCGGGGCTGCGCGTATGGCGACTCTGATCGACCGCATGGTGCGTCGCCTGGGCACCGAGGCGGCGCGGGACGAGTCCGCCTGCCTGGCCGAGGAAGTCCCGGTCGCGCTGGTCTACAACGGCATCTCCCACGCCGTGATGCTGGCCACCCCGCAGGATCTGGAGGACTTCGCGCTCGGCTTCTCGCTGTCCGAAGGCATCATCGACAGCCCCGACGACCTGCTCGACTGCGAGACCACGCCCAGCGACCTGAGCGTGTCCGAGTCGCTGGCGGGCGTCCCCGAGCAGGGGCTGTCACTGGAGCTGAAAGTGACGCTGCGCTGCTTCATGCGCCTGAAGGAGCGCCGCCGCACGCTGGCCGGGCGCACTGGCTGCGGCCTGTGCGGCACCGAGAGCCTGGCCGAGGCGATCCGCCCCGTGCGGCGCGAGGTGGTGCCAGTGGTCGTGGCCGCTGCGGCGCTGGCCCGCGCGATGGCCGAGATGCCGGCGCACCAGACGCTGTCGCAGGCGACCGGCGCCACCCACGCCGCGGCCTGGTGCGGGCTGGACGGCGCCGTGCGGCTGGTGCGCGAGGACGTTGGCCGCCACAACGCGCTCGACAAGCTCATCGGCGCGATGGCGCTGGCCGAGGTCGATCCGGCAGACGGCTTCATCGCCGTGACGAGCCGGGCGAGCTACGAGATGGTCTACAAGACGGCGAGCGCGGGCGTCGGGCTGCTGGCGGCGGTGTCGGCGCCGACCGGGCTCGCGGTGCGGACGGCGGACGCGGCGGGGCTGGTGCTGGCGGGGTTCGTGCGGGGGGAGCGGGCGACGGTCTATACCCACCCGGAGCGCGTCACCGCAGAGCGTTGACGCCTGCGACCCCGTCATGCCCGCGAAGGCGGGCACCCACGCACGCAAAGAACGCTGGGTGGCGTGGGTGGGTCCTCGCATTCGCGAGGATGACGGAGGGTGGGGCGTGGCTGGACGGTGGTTTCAGGCCCAGGTGACCTCGCTCGCGAACAGATACCCCGCACCATAGACCGTGCGGATCAGCTTCGGGTTCTGCGCATCGACTTCGAGCTTGCGGCGCAGGCGCGAGATGCGCACGTCGATGCTGCGGTCCAGTGGCGAGAGGTCCGGGTCGCCGCAGATCTGCTCGCGCGCCAGGATGCGGTTCGGGCGCTGGAGGAAGGTGCAGAGCAGCTTGGCTTCGCCGGAGCTGAGCGTCCATTCCTGCTCGTCGGTGCCGCGCAGGGTGTTGGTGTCGGGGTGGAAGATCCAGCCGCTGAAGTGGGCTTCGGCGGGGCGGCGCTCGTCCTGGGGCACCGTGCTGGAGCCACCGCGTCGCCGCAGGATGCTGCGCACACGCGCCACCAGCTCGCGCGGTTCGAAGGGCTTGGTGACGTAGTCGTCCGCGCCCAGCTCCAGCCCCATCACCCGGTCGCCCAGGTAGGCGCGGCCGGTGAGGATGAGCAGGCCGCAGTCGTGCTGGCGCTGCAGTTCCTGCACCAGGTCCATGCCATCGGCGTCGGGCAGGCCGAGGTCGATGATGCAGAGGTCCGGTTTGCCGATGCGCAGGCGCTGGCGCAGCTCGGCGGCGTTGCGGCAGACGTCGGTGTCGAAGCCGAAATCGCGCAGCACGGTGTTCAGCAGCCGAGCGACGTCCGGGTTGTCCTCGACGATGAAGATGCGGGCCGTCATGGGGTGTCGAGGTGTTCGAGCGCGTCGCCCAGCTCGCTGCTGGAAAACGGTTTGCGCAGCAGCCGCGGTCCGTCGCCCTCCGGCGGCAGGTTCATCGCGTCCGCATAACCGCTGATCAGCAGGATGCGCATGTCCGGGTGGCTCAGGCGGGCCTGCCGGCTGAGGGCGCGGCCGTCGAGCCGGCCGGGCATGACGATGTCGCTGATGAGCAGGCCGATGTCGGGGACGTTCTGCAGCAGGTCCAGCGCTTCCTGCGCGTGGGTGGCCTCGATCACCGGGTAGCCCATGCCGACGAGCTGGCGGCGGATGACGCGGCGCAGTTCGTCGTTGTCCTCCACCAGCAGCACCAGCGGGCGCTCGGTCTGTGCCGTGGCCGGGCCGGGCGAGGCCGCGCGGTGGAGCAGGGCGGTGGTGGCGTCCATCCGGTCATCGTCCAGGCCCGGGTGGCCGGACCGCGGCAGCAGCAGGCTGACCTGCGTGCCCTCGCCGGGCCGGCTGTGCAGCAGGACACTGCCGCCGCTCTGCTTGGCGAAGCCGTAGACCATCGACAGCCCCAGCCCGCTGCCGGTGCCGAAGGGCTTGGTGGTGAAGAAAGGCTCGAAGACGCGGGCCTGGGTCGCGGCGTCCATGCCGATGCCGGTGTCGGTGACGGTGATGCGCACGTAGTCACCCGGCGGCACATCGACCGCCGCGGCCGCCGGCCGGCCAAGGTGGACCGCGTGCGCCTCGATGCGCAGCTCGCCGCCCTCGGGCATGGCGTCGCGGGCGTTGATGGCGAGGTTGACCAGCGCGCTTTCCAGCTGGTGCGCATCCGTGAGCGCGTGGACAGGTGCGCCCGGCTCGGGCGGCGCGACCACCACCTGCACGGCGTCCGGCAGCGAGCGCCGCAGCAGGTGCACGGCGTCGTCGATCAGCTCCGCCACATCGACCGGCTGCGGCGCCAGCGGCTGCTGGCGGGCGAAGGTGAGCAGGCGGCGGATCAGCTCGGCGCCGCTGTGCGCGGCCTTGAGCGCGGGCGCCAGGAACTCGGCCATGTCCGGGTCGCCCGGATGGCGGTCGCGCAGCGCGGCGAGGTTGCCGATCATCACGGCGAGCATGTTGTTGAAATCGTGCGCCAGCCCGCCGGTGAGCTGCACCACGGCTTCCATCTTCTGCGCCTGCACGACGGCGGCCTGCGCGTCCTTGAGCTGCGTGATGTCCACCGAGAGCACGAAGCAGCCGAGCACCTCGCCGTCCGGGCCGATCTCGGGCACCAGCTCGCTGCGGGCGTGCATGGTGCGGCCGTGCAGGCCGGGCGTGGCGTATTCGTAGCTGACGCGCTGGCCTTGCAACGCCACGCGCACATGGGGTGACACGGCGGCGTAGACCTCGGCGCTCACCACCTCGGCGATCGAGCGGCCAAGCACGCGGTCCTTGCTGTGGCCGAACCAGTCGGCGTAGCCCTTGTTGACGTAGCGGTAGACCTCGTCGCGGTCGAAGTAGCCGATCATGGCCGGCACGGTGTCGGTGATCAGGCGCAGCCGCTCCTCGCTGCGGCGCAGCGCGGCGGTGATCTGCTGGTTGGCCTCGTGGGCGCTGCGCAGCTGGCGGTTGCTGGTCTGCAGCTCGGCGGTGCGCTGGGCGACGCGGCGCTCCAGCTCGGCGTTCTGCTCGCGGATCATGCGCTCGTAGCGGCGCTGGGCGGTGATGTCGGTGTAGAGCGTGATGAAGCCGTTGTGCGGCAGCGGCTCGCCGCGCACCGACAGGATCTGGCCGTTCGGGCGCTCGCGCTCCGTGCGGTGCGGCTGGAAGGTGCGCGCCATGCGCACCCGCTCGGCCACCAGTTCCTCGACATCGCCCGGCCCATATTCGCCGCGCTCGGCGTTGTAGCGCATGAAGCTGTCGAAAGGCGCGCCGACGTAGGTCAGGTTCTCCGGGAATTCCAGCAGTTGCAGCAGCGCCTGGTTCCAGGCCACCAGCCGCAGATCGGCGTCGAACACCGTGATGCCCTGGTCGAGCAGGTCCAGACCAGCTTGCAGCAGCTCGTGGCGCTGCTGCTCGCGCAGGGTGTCGGAGAGGTCATGGCGGCTCATCGGGTCGATTCTAGGAGCTGTGCAATAGTTGGCGTCGAGGTAGCGCGCAGATGCAAACATTCGATACATTCCGACCGAGGTGCTGTAAATATCACGCCCGATCATTGCCGCCCAAAGACGCAACCACACGTCAAAGTTCGATGGAGACGCTGATATGCCTGTGAACGCCTACGACCAGGGCCTGGACCGCAACAGTGCCAATTTTGTGGCCCTGTCCCCGCTGAGCTTTCTGGAGCGCACGGCGCACATCTACCCGAACCGGGTTGCTGTCGTCCACGGCGCGCTGCGCCAGACTTGGGGCCAGACCTACACCCGCTGCCGCCAGCTCGCCAGCGCCCTGCAGCGCCGCGGCGTGCAGGCCGGTGACACGGTGGCCGCGATGCTGCCGAACACGCCGGCGATGTACGAGTGCCACTTCGGCGTGCCGATGTCGGGCGCCGTGCTGAACACGCTCAACACCCGGCTCGACGCGGAAGCCATCGCCTTCCAGCTCGACCACGGCGAAGCCAAGGTGCTGTTCACCGACCGCGAGTTCTCGTCCACCATCAAGCGCGCGCTGACCCTGATGACGCGCCCGCAGCCGCTGGTGATCGACGTGGCGGACGCGGAGTACGACGCCGGCGTCTTCCTCGGCGAGAAGGAATACGACGACTTCCTCAAGGAAGGTGACGCTGACTTTGCCTGGTCGCTGCCGGCCGACGAATGGGACGCCATCGCGCTGAACTACACCAGCGGCACGACCGGCAACCCCAAGGGCGTCGTCACGCACCACCGTGGCGCCTACCTGAACGCGACCTCCAACGTCGTCACCTGGGCCATGCCGCGCCACGCGACCTACCTGTGGACGCTGCCGATGTTCCACTGCAACGGCTGGTGTTTCCCCTGGACGATGGCGCTGCAGGCCGGCACCAGCGTCTGCTTGCGCCGGGTCGATCCCACGCTGATCTTCCCGCTGATCCGCGAGCACCACGTCACCCACCTGTGCGGCGCGCCCATCGTCTACGGCCTGCTGATCAACGCGTCCGAGTCGCTGCGCGCCGGCATCGACCACACCGTGAACGGCCTGATCGCGGGTGCGGCACCGCCGGCCGCGATCATCGAAGGCTGCGAGCGCATCGGCTTCGACATCACCCACGTCTACGGACTGACCGAGGTCTACGGCCCGGCGGCGGTCTGCGCCAAGCAGGAAGAATGGGCCAGCCTGCCGATCGGCGAGCGTGCCCGGCTGAATGCGCGCCAAGGCGTGGCGCACACGATGCAGGAAGCGATTGCGGTGCTCGACCCCGAGACGCTGCTGCCCGTGCCCGCCGATGGCCAGACCATGGGCGAGATCTTCTTCCGCGGCAACGTCGTGATGAAGGGCTACCTGAAGAACCCCGAGGCGACGGCCGAGGCCTTCCGCGGCGGCTGGTTCCACACCGGCGACCTGGCGGTGATGGACCCGGACGGCTACGTGAAGATCAAGGACCGCAGCAAGGACATCATCATCTCCGGCGGCGAGAACATCTCCAGCGTCGAGGTGGAAGAGGTGCTCTACCGCCACCCGGCCGTGCTGGTCGCCGCGGTCGTCGCGGCGCCGGACGCGAAGTGGGGCGAGGTGCCGTGTGCCTTCCTGGAAGTGCGCGACGGCTCCGAGGTCACCGAGGCCGACATCATCGAGCACTGCCGCCTCGGCATGGCCCGTTTCAAGGTGCCCAAGCGGGTGATCTTCGGCACGCTGCCCAAGACGTCCACTGGCAAGATCCAGAAATTCATGCTGCGCGAGCAGATGCGGTCGGCTTCGGCCATCGACTGAAGGAGCGCGACATGACCGCGAGCAATTCGGACTTCATCCTGCAGACCGTCGGTCTGACCAAGGAATTCAAGGGCTTCGCCGCCGTGCAGGACGTGAACCTGAACGTGCAGCGTGGCCACATCCACGCGCTGATCGGCCCCAACGGCGCCGGCAAGACGACGGTCTTCAACCTGCTGACCAAGTTCCTGCAGCCCACCCGCGGCACCATCACCTTCAACGGCATCGACATCTCCCGCGAGGAGCCGGCGCAGATCGCCCGGCGCGGCGTGATCCGCTCGTTCCAGATCTCGGCGACCTTCCCGCACCTGACCGTGCTGGAAAACGTGCGCGTGGCACTGCAGCGCAAGGTGGGCAACTCCTTCCACTTCTGGAAATCCGAGAATTCGCTGAACTCGCTCAACGACCGGGCGGTCGAGCTGCTGGAGTCGGTGGACCTGGGCGAGTACGTCAACACCGTCACCGCCGAGATGCCCTACGGCCGCAAGCGCGCGCTGGAGATCGCCACCACGCTGGCGCTGGACCCGGAACTGATGCTGCTGGACGAGCCGACGCAGGGCATGGGCCACGAGGACGTGGACCGTGTCGCCGAGCTGATCCGCAAGGTGTCCAAGAGCCGCACCATCCTGATGGTGGAGCACAACCTGTCGGTGGTCGAGACGCTCTGCGACCGCATCACCGTGCTGCAACGCGGCCAGATCCTGGCGGAAGGCCCGTACGCGGTCGTCTCCAAGGATCCCCGCGTTCTTGAAGCCTACGTCGGAGTCGAAGCATGAGCGCCAGCGCTTTCAAACCCGGTGGCGAGTTGCTGCGCATCACCGACCTGCACGCCTTCTACGGCGAGTCGCACATCCTGCACGGCATCGACCTGACGGTGAACAAGGGCGAACTCGTCACGCTGCTCGGCCGCAATGGCGCGGGCCGCAGCACGACGATGAAGTCCATCCTCGGGCTGGTCGGCCGCCGCACCGGCAAGATCATGTTCAACGGCACCGACATCACCGCGATGGCGCCGCACCGCATCGCGCGGCTCGGCATCGGTTTCTGCCCGGAAGAGCGGGGCATCTTCTCCGGCCTCACCACCGAAGAGAACCTGATGCTGCCGCCGCAGGTCGCCTCCGGCGGCATGACGCTCGACGAGATCTACACCTTGTTCCCCAATCTGCACGAGCGCCGCCACAGCCCCGGCATGCGCCTGTCGGGTGGCGAGCAGCAGATGCTGGCGATGGCCCGCATCCTGCGCACCGGCGCCAAGCTGCTGCTGCTCGACGAGATCACCGAAGGCCTGGCGCCCGTGATCGTCAAGAAGCTCGGCGAGGTGCTGCGCCTGCTGAAGACCCGCGGTTACACCATCCTGCTGATCGAGCAGAATTTCCGCTTCGCCGCGCCGCTGGCCGACCGCCACATCGTGCTGGAGCATGGCTCCATCGCCGCGACCGTGACCAAGGAAGAGCTGCCCTCGAAGACCGAGATGCTGCACCAGATGCTCGGCGTGTGATTCGCACCGCCCTTTTTCTGATTTCCCTCACCCCGAAACCACGAATCCCTCAGGAGACAAGCATGACCTTCAAGCCCGCACTCAAGACCCTGTTCCAGGCCGTCGGCCTCGCCCTCGCCACCATGGGCGCCGCATCCGCCCAGGTGTCGGACGGCATCGTCAAGATCGGCGTGCTGACCGACCTGTCCGGCACCTACTCGGACGTGGCCGGCAAGGGCACCGTCGTCGCCACCCAGATGGCCATCGACGACTTCAACGCCAAGGAAAAGCCGTCCTTCAAGATCGAGATCGTCTCGGCCGACCACCAGAACAAGGGCGACATCGCTGCCAACAAGGCCCGCGAGTGGTTCGAACAAGGCAAGGTCGACGTCGTCTCCGAGCTGGTGACGACCTCGGTCGCGCTGGCCGTGCAGAAGATCGCCAAGGAAAAGAACAAGATCGCGCTGGTCTCGGGCGCCGCCTCGACCCGCGTGACCAACGAGGACTGCAACGACGTCACCGTTCACTGGACCTATGACACCTACGCCGTCGCCAACGGCACCGCCAAGGCCGTCACCAAGGCCGGTGGCAAGAAGTGGTTCTTCCTGACCGCCGACTACGCCTTCGGCCACTCGCTGGAAAAGGACGCCACCGACGTGGTCAAGGCCAACGGCGGCGAAGTGGTCGGCGCGGTGCGCCACCCGTTCCCGGGTTCGGACTTCTCGTCCTTCCTGCTGAAGGCCCAGTCCTCTGGCGCGCAGATCATCGGCCTGGCCAACGCCGGCGGCGACACGATCAACTCGATCAAGCAGGCGGCCGAGTTCGGCATCACCCCGAAGCAGCAGCTCGCGGGTCTGCTGATGTTCATCACCGACGTGCACTCGCTGGGTCTGAAGGCCACGCAGTCGATGTACCTGACCGAAGGTTTCTACTGGAACCTGAACGACGACACGCGCGCCTGGTCCAAGCGCTTCTTCGACCTGCACAAGCGCATGCCGACGATGGTCCAGGCCGGCCAGTACTCGTCCGTCATGCACTACCTGAAGGCGGTCAAGGCCTCGGGCACGGATGACACCGCCAAGGTCATGACCCAGATGAAGAAGACCCCGGTCAACGACTTCTTCGCCAAGAACGGCACCATCCGTGACGACGGCCGCATGGTCCACGACATGTACCTGCTGCAGGTCAAGAAGCCGGCCGAGTCGACCACGCCGTGGGACTACTACAACGTGCGCGCGACCATCCCGGCGGCCGAGGCCTTCCAGCCGCTGTCGGCGTCGAAGTGCTCGCTGATCACCAAGAAGTAAGCAACTCCCGCAGCACACACCACGCTGCATCACTCCCCTCTCCCGCGTCGCGGGAGAGGGGCTGGGGGTGAGGGTCTTCGCACGCGGAGACTTCGGCCCATTGCGCCCACCCTCACCCCCGACCCCTCTCCCGCCTTGCGGGAGAGGGGAGACAGACTCATTCCAGGCGGCTCACGATGGAAATCTTCGGCATCTCCTCCCAGGCGCTGTTCGGCCAACTGCTGCTCGGGCTCATCAACGGCTCGTTCTACGCGGTGCTGAGCCTTGGGCTCGCGGTCATCTTCGGCCTGCTCAACATCATCAATTTCTCGCACGGTGCGCTCTACATGATCGGCGCGTTCGTCGCGTGGCTGGGTCTGGAGTACTTCGGCATCAACTACTGGGCGGCGCTGATCCTGTCTCCACTGGTCGTCGGGGTGCTCGGCGTCGTCATCGAGCGGCTGCTGCTCAAGCACCTCTACAAGCTCGACCACCTCTACGGCCTGCTGCTGACCTTCGGCCTGGCGCTGATCGGCGAGGGCGTGTTCCGCAACCTCTACGGCAGCTCGGGCCAGAGCTACCCGGTGCCGGAAATCCTGCAGGGCGGCGTGGACCTCGGCTTCATGTTCATGCCGCTGTACCGCGGCTGGGTCGTCGTCGCCGCGCTGAGCGTGTGCGCCATCACCTGGTACCTGATCGAGCGCACCCGGCTCGGCGCCACGCTGCGCGCCGCGACCGAGCGGCCCGAGCTGGTGCAGGCCCTCGGCATCAACGTGCCGGTGCTGGTCACCGTGACCTACGGCGCCGGTGTCGCGCTGGCGGCGTTTGCCGGCGTGCTGGCCGCGCCGGTGGTGCAGGTCAATCCGCTGATGGGCTCCAACCTCATCATCGTCGTGTTCGCAGTGGTCGTGATTGGCGGCATGGGCTCGATCCTCGGCTCCATCGTCACCGGGCTGGGCCTGGGCGTCATCGAAGGTCTGACCAAGGTGGTCTACCCCGAAGCGTCGGCGGTGGTGATCTTCCTGATCATGGTCGTGGTGCTGCTGCTGCGCCCGGCGGGTCTGTTCGGCAAGCAGGCGTGACGCCGCAAAGGCAAAAGGTACCAACCCCATGAAACCCGTTGTTGCATCCTCGAAATCCCAGGCCGGTCTGATGTTCGGTCTGCTGCTGGTGGCTGGTCTGGTCGCGCCCTTCGTGGCCTACCCGACCTTCCTGATGAAGCTGCTGTGCTTCGCGCTCTTCGCCAGTGCCTTCAACCTGCTGCTGGGCTTTGCCGGCCTGCTGTCCTTCGGCCACGCGGCCTTCTTCGGCGGCGCGGCTTACGTCTGCGCCTGGCTGGTGAAGGAAGCGGGCTGGTCGCCTGAGCTGGGGCTGCTCGCCGGCACCGTGGTCGGTGCGGGCCTCGGCGCCATCTTCGGCTGGGTGGCGATTCGCCGCGCCGGCATCTACTTCGCGATGATCACGCTGGCGCTGGCGCAGCTGGTGTTCTTCCTCGCGCTGCAGTTGCCGTTCACTGGCGGCGAAGACGGTCTGCAGGGCGTGCCACGCGGCAAGCTCTTCGGCCTCATCGACCTGAGCGACAACCTGGCGATGTACTACTTCGTCTTCGCCGTGTTCTTCGCTGGCTTCGCGCTGATCTACCGCACGGTGCACTCGCCCTTCGGGCAGGTGCTCAAGGCCATCCGCGAGAACGAGCCGCGTGCCGTCTCGCTGGGCTACCAGGTCGAGCGCTACAAGCTGGTCGCCTTCGTGATCTCGGCGGCGATGACCGGGCTGGCCGGTTCGATGAAGGCGCTGGTGTTCCAGCTGGCCTCGCTCACCGATGTGCACTGGCACATGTCCGGCGAAGTGGTCCTGATGACGCTGCTGGGCGGCCTCGGCACCATCCTCGGCCCGGGCGTCGGTGCGGCGGTCATCGTGACGCTGGAGAACGAGCTGGCGGACAAGGTCGGCTCCTGGGTCACCGTGATCATGGGCGCGATCTTCGTGATCTGCGTGCTGGCCTTCCGCCGCGGCATCGTCGGCGAACTCAAGGCGCTGCGCGAGCGCATTTCCTGATACTGGAGTCCCAGCATGAATGATCTCAACGGCTACGACGTCGAAGACCTCTCGGTCGGCATGACGGCCACCTTCTCCAAGACCATCACCGAAGCCGACATCGTGCTCTTCGCCGGCGTCTCCGGCGACGGCAACGCGATCCACACCAACGAGGAATTCGCGCAGAGCACGGTGTTCAAGGGCCGCATCGCCCACGGCTTCCTCACCGCCAGCGTGATCTCGGCGGCGGTGGCCAACAAGCTGCCCGGCCCCGGCGCGATCTACCTCGACCAGCGCCTGAGCTTCAAGGCGCCGGTGCGGCCGGGCGACACGGTCCACGCGACGGTGCGTGTGAAGGAAGTGATGCCCGAGCGTGGGCGTGTGCTGCTCGAGACGACCTGCACGGTACGCGGCACGGTCGTGATCGACGGCGAGGCGCTGGTCAAGGTGGGGTCGATCGCACGTCGGCAAGCAGGCAAATCGTGAAGACGGCGCCCGGCCCGGCCGTGGTCGGGTTGTCCGCAGGGCGGTTCGCTGCGCGCAGCGCGCCCCCATAACGCTCCAGCAAACCCCGGCTGATCCACAAGCCCAGCCCGTTCCCATCCCGCTTGGTGGTGAAGAAGGGCTGGAACAGCGCGGCCCGCGTCGCCTCGTCCAGCCCCGGCCCGGTGTCGGCCACGTCGATGCAGACCGCGCCGTCCGCTGCCTCGCGCATCGCCAGCGTCAGCACCCGCTCGCGGTCGCTCACCCCGCTTCCGCCGCTGCCGCCGGCCATCGCCTGCACGGCGTTCACCATCAGGTTGATCAGCACCTGCTGCAGCTCCTGCCGGTTGATCGCCACCCGCGGCGCGCTGCCCGCCACGCAGCGGTTGTCCAGCCGCACCCGCTCGCGCTCCAGCAGGTGCCGCACCAGCACCAGGCTGTCCTGCACCACCTCGGCCGCGTCCAGCCGCTCCACATAGCCGGCGTACTCGTTCGGCCGCGCGTACTGCAGCAGCTGCGTGACGATCAGCCGCATCCGCTCCACCTGCGCGTCGATCAGGCGGATCTCGTCGCGCACCGGGGTGGCGTGCGCGCCGAGCGTCAGGCGCATCAGGTCGAGGTTGCCCTGGATCACCGCGATCGGGTTGTTGATCTCGTGGGCGATGCTGGCGGTGAGCTGGCCGATGGCGGCGAGCTTCTCGCTGCGCACGAGCTGCTGCTGCGCCGCTTCGAGCGCGGCGGTGCGCTCGGCGACCTTGTGGTCCAGCGCGTCGCCCCAGTGCTGCAGCGCGCGGGTCTTGTCGTCGACGGTGTCGAGCAGGTGGTCCAGCGTCGTCGCCAGCCGGCCGATCTCGTCGGGCGGGGTGACCGGGCCGACACGGGCGGTGGCCTCGCCGGACTCGACCCGGCGCATCGTCTCGGTCATGCGCTCCAGCGGCCGGAAGATGCGCCCCGCCGCCCGCAGCGACCACCACGCCGCCAGCAGCATCACCGCGAAGAACACCAGCCCGATGCCCGCCAGCACGGCGTATTTCACCGCGACGAAGGGCCGCTCCAGAAACCCGACATAGAGCATCCCGACCCGCCGCCCGCCCGCGTCCGCCAACGGCAGGTAACCCGAGACATACCAGTCCTTGACGACAAAGGCCCGCCCCAGCCAGGTGTCGCCGCGCCCGAGCACCGCCTCGCGCACGACCGCCGACACGCGGGTGCCGATGGCCCGCTCCGCCGCCGGGTCGCCGAACAGCCGCACATTGGTGCTGACGCGCACGTCGTCGAGGAAGAGGGTGGCCGTCCCTTGGCTGCCGAAGGCGAGCGAGCCAGCGGGGTAGACGATCTCGTTGATGTGGTCGATGAAGCCGAGGTTGCGGTTCAGCAGCACGCCGCCGCGCAGCCAGCCGACGGTCTGGCCCGCCGCGCCGGTGACACGGGCATGGGCGACGAGAACGAGGCCGCGGTCCTCGGCGGTGCGGTCGGTGGGGGCGGCGCCGTCGGTGGCAACCAGCGCGATGCGCGATTGCTCGGACAGGCCCGGCGCCAGCGCGTCCAGTTCCGCCGCGGGCAGCACCGCGACCGAGGTGCTGTTGTCGGCGACGCCTGCGGTGTCCGGTGGGAGCAGTTGCAGGAAGTCCAGCCCGCGCTCGTGCCGCACCTGGCTCAGCAGGCCGTCGAGTGCGGCGGCGCGCTCCGGCGTCGGAATGGCGAGTGCACGCTGCAGCCGGTAGGACTCGGCCACCGCCTGCGTGCCGCTGCCGACCTCGGCCAGCACGCGGTCGAAGTAGCCCTGTGCAACCGCCAGATCGCTGCGGATCTTGCTGATCAGCAGCCCGTCGATCGCCGTGTTGCCCCACAGCAGCAGGATCAGCCCGAGCAGCGGCAGCACGCCCAGCAGCGGCACCAGCGTGAGGGCCAGCAGGCGGTGGCGGATCGACTGGGACATCGTGGCTTCAGCCGGCGCTGGCCCACTCCGCGACCCGCCGCTCCAGCGTGCGCCGCGAGATGCCGAGCAGCTCCGCCGCGCGGCCCTTGTCGCCATCCACCGAGGCGAGCACGCTCAGGATGTGCTGCTTCTCCAGCGTCTGCAGGTCGGTGGTGGCCGGGGGCAGGGTGGTGGCACCCCGGGCCGGTTCGGTGCGCTCGACCGGCTCGGGCGCCTGGTACAGCGCCGTGACGTTGAGCTTGCCGAGGATGAGCGAGCGTTCGACGAAGTTGCGCAGCTCCCGCACATTGCCCGGCCAGTCGTACTGGCGCAGGTAGGCGAGTTCCTCGTCGTTCACGGCCAGCGGGGCGGCGCCGAGCTGTGGGGCCAGCAAGCGCACGAAGTGCTCGAACAGCAGTCCGAGGTCGTGCTTGTGCTCGCGCAGCGGGGGCAGGGCGATCTCCACCACCTGCAGCCGGTAGTACAGATCCTTGCGGAAGCGGCCCGCCGCGACCTCCTGCGACAGGTCGCGTGCGCTGGCGGCGACGATGCGCACGTCCACCGGGCTTTTCTGCTGGCTGCCCATCGGCCGCACCTGGCGTTCCTCCAGCACGCGCAGCAGGCTGGCCTGCACCGACAGCGGCAGCTCCGCCACCTCGTCAAGGAAGAGCGTGCCACCCTGCGCGTAGTGGAACAGGCCGTCGCGGGCCTGCGCCGCACCGGGAAAGGCGCCGGGGGCGTGGCCGAACAGCTCGCTCTCCAGCAGCTCGGGCGCCAGGCCGCTGCAGTGCATGTGGACAAACGGCCCGGCGGCGCGGGTGCTGCGGTCGTGGATGGTCTGCGCGGCGAGTTCCTTGCCGGTGCCCGACTCGCCCAGCAGCAGCACCGGGCTGTTCACCTGCGCCACCCGTGCCAGCGCGTCGCCCAGCCGGCGCATCACCAGCGAGTGGCCGACCAGCGGCAGCTCGGCCGGCTGCTGCGGCTGGAGCGACTGCAGCGAACGGCGCAGCAGGTAGTTCTCGCGGGTCAGGCGCGAGCGCTCCATGCCCTGCTGCACGGCGTTGAGGATCTGCGCCAGCCGGAAGGGCTTGAGGATGAAGTCGGACGCCCCGGCCCGCAGCGCCTCGATCGCCACATCCAGATCGGCGAACGCGGTGATCAGCACCACCTCGCCGCCATAACCTTGTTCGCGCAACTCGCGCAGCCAGACCAGCCCGCTCTTGCCGGGCAGGGTGATGTCGAGGATGACAAGGTCGTAGCGGTGGGCGCTGACGAGGGTCTGGCCGTCCTCGGCACTGCCGGCGCCATGGACCTGACCGAAGCGCGGGGCGAGCGCCTTTTCGAGGAAGTTGCGCATGCCGGGTTCGTCATCGACGATCAGCGCGGCGCCGTGGGGCCAGTGGGTGTCGTGCATGGGGGTCTCGGTGTCGCGGGCGACTGTAGCAGCGGCCCGGCGCGCCGCCATGCGGGGAAACTTGCAGCGTACGGAGACCGTGCAGACTGGAATCCGATGTTCGCCATCGGCCTGTTCACGTGCGCTTAACGGCGGATCAGCGGCCATGCGTCAGGGTCCGGGAGGGCGCAGCGTGGACAACCAGAGGGCAGTGCGATGTGCAAGTCGACAGAAGCGTGCAGGGCCTGTGACCAGCGCCTGCACAGCGGCAGAGGCAGCGTGTTCGCGGCGTGGACCATCGGTCCCTATCTGGTGCTGCAGATGCTGGTGCTCACCTGGCTTGCGACCCTGGTGGCCTACGCGCCGGACGGCGCGGCGCTGGCCCGGTGGCTGCCGTTCATGCCGGACCCGCTGCCCGAGGTGCTGGTCCAGATGTCCGGCGAGGACTTCGGGGCCTTTCGGCGCAATGCTATCGCTGCGGCCAGCGCTGGGCTCGGTGGCGCGGTCTTCATGGTGCGGGAGTTCTATCTCGCGTTTGCCTACGGTGAGCCAGACAAGGCGGGTGTTCCCCGTTTCCTGCACTCCCACGAGATCCCGCGCTATGTGCTGCTGCCCTTGTCGGCGACGCTTCTGGGGCCGGTCGGGCTGGCCTTGTTGCAGGTGGGCGCCATCGCGTTCACGGGAATGACGGGCGAGCGACAGATTCCGATCTTCACGACCGTGGCCGTGTGCTTCGGGCTGGGCTTCGGCTACCACGATACATTGGGCGGGGTGCGGCGGTGGAGCCGGTCTTTCTGGTCTGATGCCCCCGTCGAATCCCCAGCGTCGAGATCTGCCCATACCGCCCCATGCGCCCAGCCACACGCCACTACCTCTTCCTCATCGCCTCCGCCCGCGAACCCGGCCACCTCGGCAACACCGAATGGCTCGCCCGCCGCGCCGCCGCCCAGCTAGCGCCCGACACCCAGCAGACCTGGCTCCACCTGTCCGACATCACGCTCCCAGCCTTCGTCGACCAGCGCCACACCGCCGGCACCTATCCCTGGCCCGACGACCGCGTGCGCCCGCTGCTCGACGCCACGATGGCCTGCTCCGACTTGGTCCTGGTCTCGCCGGTGTACTGGTACAGCTTCCCCAGCGCGCTCAAGACCTACCTGGACCACTGGAGCGCCTGGATGCGCATCGAGGGCCTGCCGTTCAAGGAGGCGATGGCCCGCAAGCACTTGCACCTGATCACCACCAGCGGCAACCGCGCGAAGGCGCAGCCCATGATCGACTCGACGAAGCTGTGCGCGGAGTTCCTGTCGATGACCTTCGCGGGTGAGCTGTGGGGCAAGGGCGGGCCGCCGGGGGCGGTGCAGTCCGACGAAGCGGCGATCTCGACGGCTGACCGCTTCTTTCTTCCGCCCGCCGCTTGAATTCGGGTTCGGATTCGGATCCTGGCTTGGGAGTGGCCCGTGTGCTGTCTATCCTCGGCCACCCCGCGCTGCTGATGCCCGGCGCGGTGGTCTGGGCGTCGATCGCCCGGAATGCGCCACCGTCCGTGCTGTTCACCGCGGCGAGCGCCTCGGTGTTCGTGGCGCTCTGCGTCGGCGTCTACAGCGTGGTGCAGGTTCGCGCCGGGCGCTGGGTCCATGTGGATGCGTCCGTTCCCCGCGAGCGCAGCCAGCTCAACCTGTTCCTGGCGCTGCTGCTCTTCGGCACCGCTGGCGCGCTGTGGTGGAGCGGCCAGCCGCGGCCCGTGTTCATGGCGCTGGCGCTGGGCGGTGGACTCGTGGGGTTCGGGCACCTGCTGCGCCGTTGGCTCAAGGTGTCGCTGCACGCCGGCTTTGCCGTGTTCGCGGCGGGGCTGTCATGGCCGAGCCCGGCGGCTTTCGGGCTGCTGGCGCTGGCGGTCGGGGTGTGCTGGTCCCGGGTGGCGCTGCGACGGCACACGGTGGCTGAAGTTGTGGTCGGATTTGTGGCGGGCGGCATGGCGGGCTTCGGGTTCCATCTCTGCGCAGCGTGAATCACCGCCGCTAAGGTGGTTGCCCGTGCAACATTTCAGGAGCCCGCCACCATGTCCGACCATCGCCTTTCTGGCCAGCGCGTGCTGATCACCCACGCCGACGTGTTCATGGGCCCGATCCTGTGCGAGGTGTTCGCCCGGCACGGCGCCACCGTGATCGCCAGCACCGATCCGCTGGTGCATCCGGACGCACCAGCGGCGGTCGTCGCTGGCGCCGGGCACATCGACATCCTGCTGGCCAACCTCGCCGTGCCCGCCCCGACGACCCCTGCCGTGGACGTGACCGATGCAGAGTGGCGCGACACCTTCGCCGCCCTGGTGGACCCGTTGCCGCGGCTGTTCCGCGCCGTGCTGCCGGCGATGACCGCGCGGCGCAGCGGCCGGATCCTCGTCATGGGCAGCGCCTCGGCCTTGCGCGGCATGAAACGCGCCTCGACCTACAGTGCCGCCCGGGGCGCGCAGCTCGCCTATGTGCAGGCGGTGGGCGTGGAGGTGGCGCCCCACAACGTCCAGGTCAATGCCATCGCGCAGAACTTCGTCGACAACCCGACCTACTTCCCGGCCGAGGTGCAGGCCAATCCGCGCTTCCAGGAGCGCCTGAAACGCGAGGTGCCGCTGGGGCGGCTGGTCGGCGCGGAAGAGGACGCCGAGTTCGCGGCCTACCTGTGCAGCGCGCCCGCGGCGTGTTTTGTCGGGCAGGTGTTCCCGATGTGCGGCGGCTGGGTGACGCGTTGACCCCCAGTCCCCGGGGCGCTGCGACCACTCCGCCCGCCCGATCCGGAAATCACCGGCGCAATCGGCAAAGCCGCGTCCTGCCACCGACCGAATGAACGATTGTTGTCCCTGAGCGGGCTCTGCATCCTGCGTCCTGATTCGTGAACTATGACCGTGATTGAGTGCACGGTTGCCCTGACGGGCTGTTCGCGATCGGAACCAGGAGCAGAGATGAAGACGATCGGGTGGGTAGCGGCAGCGGGCAGTCTGATGGTGCTGGTGGCGTGTGGTGGCGGTGGTTCGTCGGGGCCGGGCGACGCTGGCGTGGTCGAAAGCGCCGCGCCGGTGCGGATCAGCGGCGTGGTGGCGCGCGGCGCGGCGCTGGTGGAGGCCAAGGTGAGCGCCCGCTGCGCGTCCGGGCCGGCCGGATCGGCGATCAGCGGCTCCAGCGGTGCCTACACGCTGGAGGTGGATGCCAGCGCCTTGCCCTGCGTGCTGGAAGCGGTGTCGGCGGACGGCGTCTGGACGCTGCACTCGGTGGCCCTTGGCGGCGCCGGCACGGTGGCCGTGACCGCGCACATCACCACGCTGACCGAGCTGCTCGTGGCGCAGATGGCCGGCACCCCCCCGTCCAGCTTCATGAACAAGGCAAGCGCCCGCATGCTGGGCGCCACGATCACGCCGGCCAACATCGCCAACGCCCAGGCGACGGTCGGCAGCACGCTGAAGCTGATGGGCGTGGACCCGACGCCCATCACCGACGTGCTGGCGCAGCCGCTCGTGGCGGCCTCTGCCGTGCAGCGTGGCAATGCCCACGACAGGGTGCTGGATGCGCTGGCGGAGTCCATGCGCGGGGCGGGTGCGAAGCTGGCGGATCTGGTCGGGCTGGTCACCAGCCGCGCGCGGACGCTGGAGCAGGGTCCTGTGCTGCCGGAGTCGGCG
>NZ_CAWURG010000001.1:0-59975 GCF_963924895.1 uncultured Sphaerotilus sp. | reverse complement strand
TGTCCTTGATGCGCAGCTTGAGGGTCTTCACGGCTTCCATCCGGCAACTGTATTTCCATACATGTCGGTTGACAAGCCGTCCCGGCTTGAACGCTCGACCCCGGGCTGAACCCCGGGGCTTGTCGCTTCGTCCGGGTCACCGGATCGAGCGTGCGGAGGGCGTGGGTACATAACCAGGCCAAGCTGGCCTATGACGCGGTGTCGGCGTGGATTGTCGGCACTGGCGAGTTGCCCGCCGCAGCGCGTGCCGTGCCAGGGATGGATGCCCAGCTGCACCTGCAGGACGCCACGGCCCAGTGCCTGCGGAGGCGTCGGCATGCCCAGGGTTCACTGGAATTCGAGACCTTCCAGCCCCGCGTCGTGTTTGAAGGCGACAAGGCGGTGGATCTGCGTCAGCAGGAACAGAACCGTGCCCGTCAGCTGATCGAAGAGCTGATGATCGCCACCAACACCTGCACGGCACGCTTTCTGGCCGAACACGGCGGCGCCTCGATCCGCCGCGTGGTGCGCTCCCCTGAACGCTGGCTGCGCATTGTCGAACTGGCCCGCAGCTATGGAGAATCACTGCCCGATGCGCCGGACTCCAAGGCGCTGGAAGGTTTTCTGGCGCGGCGACACCAGGCCGACCCGCTGCGCTTTCCGGACCTGTCGCTGGTGGTCGTCAAGCTGATGGGCTCGGGCGAGTATGTGGTCGAGCGCCCGGGCGCCACACCCATCGGACACTTCGGGCTGGCCGAACGCGACTACACCCATTCGACCGCACCCAATCGCCGCTTCCCGGACCTGATCACGCTGCGCATGATGAAGGCGCTGCTGGCCGCGGCCGCACCCCCCTACAGCCTGCACGAACTGGAAGCACTGGCCCTGCACTGCACGCAGCAGGAAGATGCCGCACGCAAGGTCGAGCGACGGATGCGCAAGTCCGAGGCCGCGCTGTTCCTGGCACCGCGCATCGGCCAATCGTTCGATGGTCTGGTGACCGGCCACGGCGATGCAGGCTCCTGGGTGCGGATCGTCTCGCCGCCGGCCGAAGGCAGGCTGGTCGGCCGCCTTCCTGCCCTGCATGTGGGCCAGCAGGTTCGCGTCCGACTCACGTCGACGAACGTCGAGCGTGGCTTCATCGATTTCGCCATCGTGTGACGGTCACAGGGGTTGCCTGGACAGGATCCAGCCATCCAGCTGACCGGGTAAAAGCTGGACATCAGCGCGCGACTGGTCGCACGTCGGCGACCAAGGCCACACCGGCACCCTCCGCGCCTCGCGCCCCCACGGATTGCATGGCACTTGCCTGTAGGGGGGGTGGAACGGTTCCACCCCCCTTGGACGTCCGCGCGTTCAGGAAGTCCGGCTACTTTTCAGGAGGGCCACGATGGCTCCCTTGAGCGAATTCAGCCGCTCCGCGGAGGCCGGCATCGCACCTGCATCGATCGATATCTCGATGCGACCGTCCGGCTGCACGGTCAGGGAAGCCAGCTCCTGGCCGTCGACGGTGATCGACTCCCGGACGGTGGGGGGGTGGAACGGTTCCACCCCCTGCGCCTGCAACTCGGCGCGGATGGCCGTCAGCCGAGAGAACACCTCACGAGCCGACAGCTTGGCATGCTGACTGGACAGTCTCTGCGCTTCTGCACGCACCTCGTCGGGATTCGCGGCAATCGCATCTGCAAGCGGTTTGGCCCATCGGAACTGCAAGGTCAGCGGTGACGGAAACGCTTGCACCACGAACTCGGGCAGGTTGGCCAATGCCAGGGCTTTGCCCAGCGCACTAAGGTCAACCCCGATCGCCTCGGAGAGCTTGCGGTTCGAAGGGAACAACCCCATGTCCAGGGCTCGCCGGTACATCGTGCCCTGCTCCCAGGCAGAAAGATCCTTGCGTGCCCGGTTTTCCCGCTCCATCTCCACGAACAGCGCCTGGTCATCCAGATGGTCGATCAGGCTGAGCACAGGCAGACCGAGTTCCTGGCAGGCTCTCAGGCGCCGGTGCCCGAACACGACTTCATAGCGTTCGGAAAATTCGCCCTTGGCGCCACGGTTCGGACGAACCTTGATCGGTTGAACGTTTCCACCGGCATCCTGGATTTCCGCCTTGAGTCTGAGGTAGTCACTCCCGGCGAAACTGGCGAGGTGTCGATTGGCATAGCGGCTCGGTTGCACCAGACTGGCGTCGAGCAGGCGCGCCGCCTTGGCGCCGTCCCACTGCTGCAGATCACTCAGCGCGTCATCCAGACGGCTGCGCAATACCTCCGAGTCCTGTGCTCGTGCACGCAAGACCTCGTTTTCCTTGAGAAGATCGGAGCGGGTCTCGTTGGCAAACGCCATCAAGGCCCCTGGGGCCGTCTTGGGTTTGGGGGCGGCGTGCCCCGGCGAGGGGGCATGGCCATCCTCCGCAGCCGGAAGGGTTCCGGGCAGATTGCTGAAGTCCAGCCTGGCCGCCTTGTCCAGTAACTTGTTGCTCTTCATCTCATCCCTCCATCTGTTCGATCTGGGCCGCCCACACGGCCACGATCTGCTGCTCGATCAGTTCGCACATCCGGTCGAACGCGTCACGGGCGCGTCCGAACGTCTTCGAATTGACGGCCCCTCGGGGCAGGTCATAGACGGTCCCGAATTCGGCCGAAGCCGTGGCCGCCACCGAGGTCTTCGGAATCTCGATCGGCAACACCTTGTCCGTGTAGGCCTCGAGCACCCACTGCCGAACCACGGAGCTGGCCGCGTCCGAAGATTCGACCCGTGACAGCAGCACGTCAATGAACTCGAAGGTCTTGTCCTGACCCCGACTGCGGATCAGCTGGTTGCAGAGGTCGCTGAACAGATCCCAGAACTGGGCCGAGGAGGCAAAGTCGAGTGCGGAGGGGGGCAGGGGCATGATGACCCCATCGGCCGCCATCAGCGCGTTGATCGTCACGTAGGACAAGGCGGGCGGCGTGTCGATCAGGATGACGTCATAGTCCATGCGCGCCTGATCGAGTCCACGGTCGAGACAGCGCCAGAATTCGAACCCCGGATCCCGGGTCTGCCGTGCGGGCAGAGCGAACTCCGCACCAAAGAGCAGGGGGGCGGCGCAGATGAGATCGATCCCTGGCCAATAGCTCGGACGGATCGCATAGCTCAGATCCTCTTCCTCGCCGGAGAACAGCAGCATGGCCGTGTGCTCGGGTTCGACTTCAGCGCCTGGGAGGACGCCAAACAGGGTGGTGGCCGAGCCCTGTGGATCCAGGTCCACCACCAGCACCCGGTGGCCCCGCATCGCAAGTCCTTGTGCCAGGGTGACCGCGGAGGTTGTCTTGGCCACCCCGCCCTTGAAGTTCGCGACAGTGATGGTGGTCCCCGCCGCTTGAGCCGGACGCATGTGCTCGTGCCGCAGGTCGCGCACCCAGGTCCGCGCATCGGTCATGGCCCACTCGCGCCGATTGCCGACCATGGTCCCTGCTGGCAGATCACCACGGGTGAGCCGGTAGGCGATCTTGCTCTTGTCCACGCCGCACAGTTCGGCAAGCTGCGCAGCGCTCACGGCAGGCGCCTGCTTGACCGAAGCCGGTGGAAGCATGGCCGTGCGAATCTGACCCATCATGGCCGCGATCCTTGCGGCCTGGGCTTCGATATCGGCCAGTGACTGTCGGCGAATCGGGGCTCGGTGAATGCGGATGCCCTCACCAGATGGCGCAAGTTTGGTGCTCATGGGGTCAACGTTCCTGTTGCAGAGGATTTGATTGTCCCCTCAGTTCTCGAAAATTCAACCAGAACCGGGCGGCTGCGTACACCGCCAGCGTCTGATCTGGCGCATCCGTCATTGCCCACGCACTGGCCTGGTGTTCGTGTTCGTTCCTGGCCTTGCAAACTTCTCTGGCGGGAGATTTAAAAGAATCTAAGTCCTTAAAGAGATTAAGGCGGCCAAGGATTAAAAAAAATCTTTTTATATCAATGACTTAGAGAAGATTTCCGCTGCAGTCTGTCCAACTTCTACCCGGAATCGTCCAGCTTTTTCCCGGATCCGTACGGTTTCTACCCGGAAAGCGTCCAGCTGCTACCCGGCTGGAGCCTCCTTGCCGGTCCGCCCACTTTTGCGCGTCGCACAGCGTGGCTGTCGGTTGTTCCTTCCAAGTGTCCAGCTTTTACCCGGTGCGATCCGGTGGCACGGTGGCGCGACCGCCCCAGAAAATGTCCAGGATCTACCCGTTTCATCTCGGCTGTGCGGGGCACTGTGGCGCCGGCGCTGGAATTGTGTCCAAACAGGGTTGGACATATCATGGCGGGCCACTTCACGTCATCACCCATGAACACCCCTGGAAGCCGGGACGCGGTTGCCGAAGGACCGGAACTCCGCAAGCCGCACGAGATGATCGTCATGATCCCGCGGTCACGGCGGGTGACCCTGACAGGGCGGCGGCTCTACAACGCGATGCTCCAGGTTGCCCAGTCGCGGCTGCTGGCGATGGACACCATGCCCCGGGCCGATTACCTGTTCGAGGCGCCGCTGCCGGCGCTGCTGAGAACGACGGGATCCAGTGGCGAGGACCGGACCGCCGCCAAACGCTATCTCCGCGAGATGCGCGGTCTGGAAGTGGACTGGGAATCCACGGCACCGGGCGACAGCGTCAAGTGGCGCGGCTTCTCGATGCTGTCCGAGGTGGCCATCGAAGTGCGCAACGGCGAGAACTGGGTGGCCTGGTCCTATCCCCCGTCCATCATGAGCGTGCTGCGTGAGCCGCAGCGCTGGGCCAGCCTCGATCTGGATGTGCTGGCGCGGCTGGGGACCTACACGGGCATGGCCCTCTACGAGATCTGCGCCCGCTACCGGGACAATCCATCGGGCGTGACCAGCCGCAAGTCGATCGACTGGTGGTCGGATGCGCTGAACCAGGCGCCCGGCGGGGCAGAGCGGCGCGAATGGCGCAAGTTCAAGTCCGAGCGGGTCAAGCCGGCACTGGACGAGATCAACCGCGAGACCGACATCGAGATCGAACTGATCGAACACCGCCAGGGCCGCACGGTGACCGAGGTGCAGTTTGCCGTGCGACGCAAGCATGTGCCGCCTCGGAGTGGCGCTCTCATGGGCGGCCCGGTGGACGCGAATCTGGTGCTCCGGGCCGAATCCCTGGGCATTCGCGAAATCAAGCTGGATGGGCTGCTCACCGAGTTCGGTGATGCGGCGGTTCGACTCAAGCTCGATGTGCTGGAACGGCGCATCGCCAACAACCGGCGCTCGCCGGTCGAAGATGCCTACTCCTACCTGCGCACGCTGCTGCGCACCGATGCGGCGGTGGTGGTCGAGCCGCAGGCGGTGGCGGCTCCTGCGGCCATTCCCGTGGTGCTTGCAGCGACCGTGAAGCCTGTTGCCATCGCCAGTCCGGTGGCGCCGCGTCAGGAGGTCGATGCGCAGGTTCAGGTCGACTGGATGAACGCCAGGATCGCCGCGATCCGGCAGGAACTCCTGGCCATGCCGGCCGCAGAGCGCAAGGTCTGGGTCGATCTGGCGATCAAGGAACTGTCTTCCAAGGGTTCGCTCAGTGCCGTGATCGTGCGGCGCGCGGCCCAGGGGGACGTCCTGCATGGGCTGCTCGGATCGGTGATCGTGCGCCTGTATGCCGCTGCAGTACACGGCGATTCGTGGAACCGTTACCCCGGAACGCCATGATTGGCCAGATACAACATCAAAGCGGATTCATCGAATTGATGTTGCAATTAGATCTTTGAATAGATTTTGCATGAATTGATGTAAAAATGTATTATTCGGACAAGGAGACACACCATGTCCGATGACACGACCGATCTGTCCGACGAGACGATTTCCCCCGGCATGGGGCCACCGCGCGGTGCGATCAAGCTCAAGCTGGCCATGGAGCTGAGCCGCTGGGCCGGCTCGGCACAGTCGTTCAGAGCCTTCTTTCCTGCCCCAATCAAGGGCGAAGGCTCCTACCACAACGTCTACACCCCACTGCAGATCCGGCAAGCCCGTCTGCGCATGATGGGCATCGAGCACGAGCCGCAGCGCCCGCTCGGCCTGATGCCGCCGATCATCTATTGCCGCATGGCCAAGGGCGGGGTGGGCAAGACGACCATCGCGGCGAACATCGCGTCTTGCATGGCGATGCAGGGCCACCGCGTGCTGATGATCGATGCCGATCCCCAGGCCTCCCTGACCAGCCTGTTCGGCATCGACTGGACCTCCGAGAAGATCCGCCACATCGGCCACGCGCTCCGGGACCACGAACAGGGCCGGCCGGTCGTGTTCGACGAGTCGATCCTGCGGCCCATCTACCCCGACGGCATGCTGGACCTGCTGGCCAGCGACATCACGCTGGCCAACATCGAGTCGTGGCTGTCCACCATCATGAACCGGGAGGCGGTGGTCGAGCGCCTGTTCAAGGCCTATGTCGAGCTGTGGTCGGCCTATGACGTGATCGTGATCGACTCGGCGCCCGGGTCCTCGCAGCTCAGCAATGCGCTGATGTATGCCGCCAAGCGTGTGCTGGCCGTGGTCATGCTGGACGGGCAGTCGATCAAGGCCATGGAGGTGCTGGCGCACAACCTGCACGAACTGAACCGCGCCTATCCGGAGCTGCGTGCCACCGTCCACCTCGTCGCCAATGGCTACGACGCGCGCCAGACGACCTGCCAGGCCTCGCTGGAGATCCTGCGCGCGGCCTACCCCGGCATGATCGATCCCTGCATCATCCCGCGCTATGCCTCGTTCGCGCGCCAGGTGTCGCTCTACAGCGATGCCGAGAGCGGCCCCATCCTGGAGCGCGAACCCAACTCCCCCGCCGCCAAGGCCATCATCGACCTGACCCGCTCGCTGGTTGGGTTCTTCGACGTCAAGCTGGCGGAACAGATCCCGGTGGTGCCGGACTCCACCCGTGCCCGCAGGAAGGGCTGAACCCATGGAACCCAGAATCATGCAGGTCAAGTCCTCGGGTCTGCTGAGTGCCGACCAGCAGGCAGAACGCGAACGGCGTCTGGCCATGGCGGTCGGGCGGCTGCCGTCGTTCTCGGCCGCTGCGGCCGAGCCGTCCGACGCGGTGAGCGCGCCGCCCGCGTTGCTGGTGGCCGGCAGCCCGACGCAGGTGCTCGACCCTCGGCTGATCGTGCGCAGCCGCTGGGCCAACCGGCACCCGTCGAACTTCAGCGGCGATGCCTTTGCCCAGCTGCGCGAAGAGATCCGGCAGGCTGGCGGCAATGTCCAGCCCATCAAGATTCGACCGCTGAAATCGCCCGGCACCCCGGCGCAGCCGGGCGAGGTGACGCCCCGCTACGAGATCGTCTTCGGCCATCGCCGGCATGAGGCCTGCCTGCTGGAAGGGCTGCCGGTGCTGGCCATGGTGGCCGATCTGGACGACCGGACGCTGTTCATCGAGATGGACCGCGAGAACCGCGTCCGCAAGGACCTGACCGCCTGGGAGCAGGGCGTCATGTACCGCCGGGCGCTGGACACCGGGCTCTTCCCGTCCAAGCGCGCGCTGGCCGGTGCGCTGGGCGTCGACCACAGCGCCCTGACCAAGGCGGTCACGCTGGCGGATCTGCCGCAGGCGGTGCTGGACGCGTTTCCTTCACCACTCGATCTGCAGTTCCGTTGGGGTCAGCCACTGGCCGCAGCACTGGCGGCCGAGCCGGAGGCACTGCTGGCCCGGGCTGCACAACTGAAAGGCCGGTCGGGGCCGATGCTGGCCAAGCGCGTCTTCGAGCACCTGATCGGACACATGACTGCGGAAAGCGCCGACGCTGCGCCCAGCCTTGAACCGATCCGGATCGAACACGCGGGCAAGCACGCCGAGGTCGTCCTGACAGCCAAGGGCGGGGCCCTGGTCCAGATCGCTCCGGGCTCGATGGCGCCGGAGCGGCTGGACGAGCTGGCGAACCTGGTTGCCCAGTTCCTGGCGGGATGAAGGTCTCTGGGGTGTGGAACGGTTCCACACCCCCCAGGTGGTTTTGCCTGCAGGACCGTCGCAATGGACTGTGTCCGTGGAAATGAGCGGGTGATTGCGACTGGATGGCTATGGACGTCTCTGCGGAAGGTCTTCCACCGTGAACACGATCATGCCGCGCGCATTGCGGCCCTGGTGCAGGTCTTCAAAGGCCTGAGGGGCTTCGTCTATGGTGTAGCGGTGCGTGATCAGCTCGTCGAGCTTCAGCCGGCCACTGCGGTACAGCGACATCAGGCGCGGAAAGTCCTCGCGCGGGCGGGCCGAGCCGAAGTAGCTGCCGGTGAGCGTTTTTTCCTCGAAGGTCAGGCTGGCGGTGCGCACGCTGGTCATGTCCTTGGCGCCCGCCACGCCCACCACGACTGCAGTGCCGCCCTTGCGCAGTGCACCGTAGGCTTGGGCCACCACCTCGCCCCGCCCTACGCATTCAAACGCGAAGTCGGCGCCACCACCGGTGAGCTTGCGCAAGGTCTTGACCAGGTTCTCGTCGCCCGAGGCGTTGACCGTGTGCGTAGCGCCGAACAGGCGGGCCATCTCCAGCTTGCTGTCCACGCGGTCCACCGCGACGATCATCGAGGCGCCGGCCAACGCACAGCCCTGGATGGCGTTCAGGCCCACACCGCCCGCGCCGAAAACGATGGCGATGCTGCCTGCGGTCAGCTTGGCGGTATTCACCACGGCACCGACGCCGGTCATCACGCCGCAACCGATCAGGGCGCAGCAGTCCAGCGCAATGTCGCTGGCGGCGTGTACGACGTTGTCCACATGCAGCGTGGCGTACTCGGCCATCACGCCGCAGCCGGAGAAGACGTTGAGTGGGTTGCCTTGCAGATCCCGCGTGCGCAAGGTCCCGTCGGGCAGCGTGGTGCCCGCCTTGGCAGCCTGGTCGCATAGCTGGGGCCGGCCGGTCTGGCAGTAGCGGCAATGGCCGCACATGCTGACGAAGGAGCTGATGACGCGGTCGCCGACCCGGAAGGCCGTGACGCCCTCTCCGACTTCGACCACCGTGCCGGCGCCTTCGTGACCAAGCACCACCGGCATCGGGAAGGGGATCGTGCCGTTGGTCGCGGACAGGTCGGAGTGGCACACCCCGCAGGCGGCCAGGCGGATCGTGACCTCGTTGCGCCTGGGCGGGTCCACCAGAATGGTCTCCACCGTGACCGGCCCGCCCAGGGTACGGGCGACGACAGCACGGGCTTGGCGGGCAGTGTTCATGAGAGGGACTCCTTCAGGACTGTTGAGGCTTGGCGTCGCGCGCAGCCTGCTGCTCTTGCAGTTCGCGCCACATCACCTTGCCGGTGCCCGATTTGGGCAGGCCGCTGACGAACTCCACCAGGCGCGGCACCTTGTAGGCCGCCATGTGCTCATGGCACCAGGCGCTGATGTCGGCCGCTGTTGGCGGCTGGTCCAGCCCCGGACGCAGCACCACCAGCGCCTTCACCGTCTCGCCTCGGCGTTCGTCGCGCGCACCGATGACGCAGGCTTCCTGGATGGCCGGATGGCGGTACATCATGGCCTCCACCTCGGAAGGCCAGACCTTGAAGCCGCTGGCATTGATCATGCGCTTCAGGCGGTCGGTCATGAAGAAGTAGCCATCCTGGTCGGTACGCGCCAGATCGCCGGTGCGCAGGAAGCGCTTGCCGTCGAGGGTGATGAAGGCCTCACGCGTGCCCTCGGGCTGACGCCAATAGCCCTGCATCACCTGTGGACCGTGCACCACGATCTCGCCGTGTTCACCGGGGGCGACCTCGGCCAGCGTGTCCGGATCGATCAGGCGCGCGTCCACGTCGTAGACGGGAATGCCCAGACATTGCGGCTTGGGCCGGTGCGGCGGATTGATGTGGGTGGCGGCCATGGTCTCCGACATGCCGTAGCCCTCGATGAAATCCAGCCCGGTCAGCGACTTCAGTTTCGCGCACACGGCCGCCGGCATGGCGGCGCCGCCGCCGCGGATGCCGATCAGGCTGGACAGGTCGTACTCGCCGATGCGAGGGTTGTTGACGAAGTCGATCACCATGGTGGAGATCGACTGCCAGGTGGCCACGCGGTAGCGCTGGATGCACTGTGCTGCGGCGTCGCGGTCCCAGCGCGGCAGCACGACGATGGTGCTGCCCACGTAGATGGGCCCGTTCATGCCGCCGGCCATGCCGGTGACGTGGAAAAAGGGCAGCACCGACAGGGCGACCCAGTCCTGGTTGCGGGTGAACCATTGCACGCCCGCCACGGCTGTGCTCATCACGCTGCGGTGCGTGTGCATGCAGCCCTTGGGCAGCCCCGTGGTCCCTGAGGTGTAGGGCATCACCGCCAGGTCATCGGGGCCGGCCTGGCAGGGTCCAGGCGTGCGCGCCGCAGCCAGCATCGCCGACCAGGACACCAGACCGTCACCCTTGAGGACGACGGGCGGGGCAGCCACCACCTCGGGAACCTTCAAGTCGGTGGGCGTGCGCAGATGGTCGCTGTAGGTGGCCACGATGAGGTGTTGCAGCCCGCCGGGCTCGCCCAGCATCGGTTGCAACTCGGGCAACAATTCCTGGGCGGTGAAGGCGACACGGGCACCCGAATCGGCCACGTAGTGGCGCAGTTCGTCGTGCTTGTTCATCGGGTTGACCGGCACCACCACGGCGTCGGCGCGCAGGATGCCGTAGTAGGCCAACACCCACTGCGGACAGTTCTGCATGTCCAGCAGCACGCGGTCGCCCTTGGCCACACCGCAGTCGTGCTGCAGGAAGCCGGCGATGCGTTCGGCTTCGGCCTGGAAGTCGGCGTAGCTCAGCGCACTGTCGTAGAAGATGGTGAAGGCCTTGTCCGGAAAGCGGGCCGCCGAGACCTCGACGTTGTGGAACAGGTGCGTGGCGGGCAGCGTCAGGTGACGCGACTGGCCCGCGGGCCAGTGCTGGAAGTGCAGTTCATTCATTTGGACGCTCAAAGGTAACGTGCCAGTTCCACCTTGGCGATGGCATTGCGATGCACTTCGTCGGGACCGTCGGCATAGCGCAGCGTGCGGGTGCTCGCATAGGAGCGGGCCAGGCCGAAGTCCTGGCTCACGCCGGCACCGCCGTGCACCTGCATCGACCAGTCGATCACCTGCAGCGCCATGGCGGGGGCCGCCACCTTGATCATCGCGATCTCCTGCCTGGCGCCCTTGTTGCCCACCTTGTCCATCTTCCAGGCGGCATGCAGCACCAGGAGGCGCGCCTGGTCGATCAGGATGCGCGACTGCGCGATGCGCTCGCGCGTGACGCCCTGGTCGGACAGCTTGCGGCCGAACGTGGTGCGCGAAAGGCTGCGCCGACACATGTCTTCGAGCGCGCGCTCGGCGCGACCGATGGCGCGCATGCAGTGGTGGATGCGGCCCGGCCCGAGGCGGCCCTGCGCGATCTCGAAGCCACGGCCTTCGCCCAGCAGCACGTTGCTGACGGGCACGCGCACATTGACGAAATCCACTTCGGCGTGGCCGTGCGGCGCATCGTCGTAGCCGAACACCGAGAGGTGGCGCAGCACCTTCACGCCGGGCGTGTCCATGGGCACCAGCACCATGGATTGCTGCTGGTGACGGTTGATGTGGTCGGGGGCGGTCTTGCCCATGAAGATCAATATCTTGCAACGCGGGTCGTTGGCGCCACTGGTCCACCATTTGCGGCCATTGATGACGTAGTCATCACCGTCGCGAGTGATGCGGGCTTCGATGTTGGTGGCGTCGCTGGACGCCACGTCCGGCTCGGTCATCGCAAAGCCCGAGCGGATTTCACCGGCCAGCAGGGGCTGGAGCCATTGCGCCTGCTGCTCGGGCGAGCCGTAGCGCACCAGCGTCTCCATGTTGCCGGTGTCCGGCGCCGAGCAGTTGAAAGGCTCGGACCCGATGGGCGAGCGGCCCATGATCTCGGCCAGCGGCGCGTATTCGGCGTTGGTCAGCCCGGCACCCAGAGGCGATTCGGGCAGGAACAGGTTCCAAAGCCCCTCGACCTGGGCCTGGGCCTTCAGCGCCTCCATCACCGGGGCCGGTTGCCAGGCGTTGCCGGCGGCGCGGAAGGCGGTCATCTCGGCTTCGAACCGCGCTTCTGCCGGGTAGACATGGGCTTCCATGAAGGCCGTCAGACGCTGTTGCAGGTCGCGAACCTTGGGGGACAGATCGAAATCCATGGTGCTGCTTTCTCGCTCAGAGTGTTCGGGCCAGGGCCCAGGCCTGCTCGGCCAGGGGCCGTGCGCGCTTTCCGGTTTCCACGGCGGTGGCGTTCGAGGCGTTGCCCTGGCAGGCCCGCTTGGCAATCCCTTGCAGGATGCCCACCAGCCGGAACATGTTGAAGACCAGGTAACAGGTCCAGTCCGCGTCCGATACCGGCGCATGGCGCCCGCATCGGGCCATGTAGAGGGCACGGTATTCGGCCTCGGTCGGGATGCCGAGTGCGGCCAGATCGGCCCCTGCCAGGCCGCGTGCGGCGCCGGGGGCCATGCGCCAGCTCATGCAGTGGTAGGCGAAGTCCACGAGCGGGTCTCCCAACGTGGACAGTTCCCAGTCGAGCACTGCCAGGATGCGAGGCTCGCTGGGGTGGAAGATGACGTTGTCGAGCCGGTAGTCGCCATGCACGATGCGCGTCTCGCTCTGCGCCGGCAGGTGCTGCGGCAGCCAGGCGATCAATGCATCGGCGGCGGCGATGGGCTCGGTCTCGGCCGCCTTGTACTGCCGGGTCCAGCGGGCTACCTGGCGCGCCATGTAGCCGCCGGGCTGACCGTAGTCGGCCAGCCCTGTCGCCGCAGGATCCACGCGGTGCAGTGCGGCCATCACGCGGTTCATCTCGTCGTAGATGGCGCCGCGCTCCGCGCCGCTCATGCCGGGCAGCTGCGGGTCCCAGAAGATGCGGCCATCGACGTGGTCCATCACGTAGAAGTCGGTGCCGATGACCTCCGGGTCCTGGCACAGCACATGCACCTTCGCCACCGGCACGTCGGTGCCGGCCAGTGCGCCGATGACACGGTATTCACGGTCCACCGCATGGGCCGACGGCAGCAGCTGACCCGGCGGCCTGCGGCGCATCACGAAGCGCCGTTCTCCTGCTGCAAGCAGGAACGTAGGGTTGGACTGGCCGCCCTTGAACTGCGCGATCTGCACTGGTCCGTCCAGCCCCGGCATGCGGGGGCGCAACCAGGCCAGCAAACGCGCTTCGTCAAAGGCGTTCCGGGCCACCACCGGCTGGGTGCCGGTGTAGGCGTTCGAGGGGTCGTTGTCGTTGCCCATTGGTGCCGCCTTGGGCCTGTGGCTCGGCCCTTCCGATGGCGGATTCGCCCCTTCGGGCGGCCGTGCGGGGATCATGCGCGTCAGATGGCCGAGGCGCCGCCGTCCACCGCCAGGTACTGGCCGGTGACGTGGCGCGAGGCTTCGCTGGCCAGGAATACCACGGCGCCCATCAGGTCCTCGTTGCCGCCCAGGCGCTGCAGGGGCGTGCGCGCCAGCACGGCGTCGCCGATCTTGTCGAGCAGGCCTGCCGACATCTTCGAGGGGAAGAAGCCCGGGCAGATGGCGTTGACGTTGATGTTGTAGCGACCCCATTCGCTGGCCAGCGCGCGGGTGAAGTTGATGGACCCGGCCTTGGAGGTGTTGTAAGCGATGGTGTGTACGCCCGGGCCCATGCCCTTGAGGCCTGCTGCCGAGGCCACGTTGATGATCTTGCCGTGCCGCCGCGGGATCATGCTGCGGCGGCCCACCTCGCGCGCCAGGAAGAACGGTGCGTTGAGGTTCAGGTTGATCACCTTGTGCCAGGCCTCGTCGGGGTAGTCCTCGGCCGGCGCGCCCCACGTGGCACCAGCGTTGTTGACGAGGATGTCGATCTCGCCCAACTGGTCGCGCACGGTCTGCACCAAGGGCGCAATGGCCTCGGATCGCTGCAGGTCGGCGACCACGGAGAGCACCGAGAGGCCGGCGGCCTCGAGGCTCGCCTGCGCCTCGGCCAGCTCGTCTGCCTTGCGCGCGGTGATGGCCAGCCTGCAGCCCATCTCGCCCAGCGCGCGGGCCATCTGCAGACCCAGTCCGCGCGAACCGCCCGTCACCAGGGCCACTTGGCCGTCGAGCTTGAACAGGTCCTGGATGGCCATCTCAGCACACCTCGAAGAGACCGGCCGCGCCCTGACCACCACCGATGCACATGGTCACCACCACGTACCTGGCGCCACGACGCTTGCCCTCGATCAGCGCATGGCCGGTCAGGCGCGAGCCGCTGACGCCGTAGGGATGGCCCACCGCGATGGCGCCCCCATTGACGTTGAGCAGTTCGTCAGGGATGCCCAGCTTGTCGCGGCAGTACAGCACCTGGCACGCAAAGGCTTCGTTGAGTTCCCACAGTCCGATGTCGCTGACCTTCAGGCCCGCGCGCTGCAGCAGGCGGGGCACGGCGTAGATGGGGCCGATGCCCATCTCGTCGGGCTCGCAGCCAGCCACGGCAAAGCCGCGGAAGATGCCCAACGGTGCCAGGCCCAACTGCTCGGCGCGCCGTCCGTTCATCACCACGCAGGCCGAGGCACCGTCACTGAACTGGCTGGCGTTGCCGGCGGTGACCACGCCGCCGGGCAAGGCCGAACGGATCCGCGAGACGGCCTCGAAGGTGGTATCGGCACGGATGCCTTCGTCGGCCGCGATGGTCACCTGCTTCGTGGTGATGCGGCCGCTGGCCTTGTCGACCACGCCCATGGTGGTGGTCATCGGCACGATCTCGGCGTCGAACCTGCCGGCCGCCTGCGCGGCCGCGGCGCGCAACTGGCTGCGCACGCCGTACTCGTCCTGGGCCTGCTTGCTGATGGCATAGCGCTTGGCCACCGTCTCGGCCGTCTGCAGCATGCTCCAGTACAGCTCGGGCTTGTGCTCCTGCAGCCAGGGGTCACGCCGCATGTGGGTGTTGGCCTCGTTCTGCACGCAGGAGATGCTCTCCACGCCGCCCGCCACGATGGCGGGTGCACCCTCCAGGATCACGCGCTGGGCCGCCAGCGCAATGGCCTGCAGGCCCGACGAGCAGAAGCGGTTGATGGTGAGGCCGGCGGTGTTGACGGGCAGGCCTGCCCGCAGCACGATGGCCCGGGCGATGTTGCCGCCGGTGGTTCCTTCGCCAAAGGTGCCACCCATGATGCAGTCTTCGATCTCACCAGGATCGACGCCGGCTCGGGCGACGGCGTGCGCCACGGCGTGGCCACCCAGCGTGGCGCCATAGGTCATGTTGAAGGCGCCCTTCCAGCTCTTGGCCAGAGCTGTGCGGGCGGTGGAAACAATCACTGCGTCGGTCATCTCGAAACTCCGGAATCAATTGAAGCTCTTGCCTTCATCGGCCAGACGAACCAGCAGGGGCGCGGGTTGCCAGCTGGGGTCGGCGCCGGGCTCGGCGGCGAAGCGGCGCAAGGCCCGCACGACGTTGGCCAGACCCATCTCATCGGCATAGCGCATCGGGCCGCCGCGGTGCTTGGGAAAGCCGTAGCCGTTGAGGTAAACCAGGTCCACATCCGAAGCACGCACGGCGATGCCCTCCTCCAGGATGCGTGCGCCCTCGTTGACGAGCGCGTAGATGCCGCGCTCGATCACCTCTTCGTCGCTGACCGTGCGCGGCGTGCAGCCCTTGGCGGTGCGGTAGTCGGCAACCAGCTGATCCACCACCGGGTCGGCCAGCGGCTCGCGCACGCCGGGTTCGTATCGGTACCAGCCGGCGCCGGTCTTTTGGCCGTAGCGGCCCAGCTCGCAGAGCTTGTCGGCCACAACCGGCTCGAAGGGTCTGCCCGCCTCGGCGGCCTTGCGCTTGCGCGTGGCCCAGCCGATGTCCAGCCCGGCCAGATCGCCCACGCGGAACGGCCCCATCGCAAAGCCGAAACGCTCCAGCGCCCTGTCCACCTGCTGCGGCGACGCACCGGCGTTGACCGAGCCGTAGGCCGCGGCGCCGTAGCGCGCCAGCATGCGGTTGCCGATGAAGCCGTCGCAGACGCCCGACACCACGGCGACCTTCTTGATCTTCTTGCCCAGCGCCATGGCGGTGGCCAGCACGTCGGGGGCGGTTTGCGCACCGCGCACGATCTCCAGCAGCCGCATGATGTTGGCCGGGCTGAAGAAGTGCAGGCCCAGCACGTCCTGCGGACGCTTGGTGAAGCTGGCGATGGTGTTGATGTCCAAGTAGGAGGTGTTGGAGGCCAGGATGGCACCGGGCTTGCACACCGCGTCGAGCTGGCTGAAAACCTTCTGCTTCACGTCCATCTGCTCGAACACCGCCTCGATCACCAGATCCACATCGGCGAAGGCGGCGTAGTCCAGCGTGGGCGTGATCAGGCCCATGCGGTGCTCCACCTGCTCGGCGGTGAGCTTGCCCTTCTTGGCGCTGGATTCGTAGTTGCGACGCACCGTGGCCAGGCCACGGTCCAAGGCCTCCTGCGAGGTTTCCAGCACCACCACGGGCAGGCCGATGTTGAGGAAGTTCATCGTGATCCCGCCACCCATGGTGCCGGCCCCGACCACGCCCACCTTGGCGATGGGACGGGTGGCTGTTCCGTCGGGCAGGTCGGGGATCTTGCCGGCCGCGCGCTCGGCTGCGAACACGTGGCGCGCGGCACGCGACTCGGGCGTGTTCATCAACGCGAAGAAGGCTGCGCGCTCGCGCCTGAGGCCTTCATCGAAGGGCTGCGTCACGCTGTCGGCCACGCACTCCACGCACTGCACCGGTGCAGGCAGGCCCTTGGCGGCAGCCTTCGCGCTGTTGCGGGCGAACTGGACAAACGCATCAGCCCCGGCGGTGGCCATCTTCACGTCGCGCAGGCGGCGCAGTGGCCGGCTTTCTGACACCACGCGCAGAGCGAAGGCCACGGCCGCCGGCAGCAGGTCGCCTTCCACCAGCTCGTCCACGAGGGCGGTCCCGGCAAAGCCGGCGGCCTGCTGCGGCTCGCCCGAGACGATCATGTTCAATGCCGCCTCCAGACCGATGGCGCGCGGCAGCCGTTGCGTGCCTCCGGCCCCGGGCAGCAGACCCAATTTCACCTCGGGCAGGCCAAGGATCGCGTCCTTCCTGGCAACGCGCCAATGGCAGCCCAGCGCCAACTCCAGTCCACCGCCCAGCGCGTGTCCTGCCAGCGCCGCCACCACAGGCTTGGACGAGCCCTCGAGCGCGCGGATCACATCCGGCAAGTTGGGTGACATCGCCGATTTCGGTGTGCCGAACTCGCGCACATCGGCGCCCCCCGAGAAGACCTTGTTGCCGCCGGTGAGCACGATGGCTGTGATCGCCGGATCGGCCAGCGCCTGATCCAGCCCGGTCACGATGTCACCGCGAAGGGCGTGGCCGAGGCCATTGACGGGCGGGGTGTTCATTGTCAGCACGGCCACCGTGCCGTGCAGGGCGTAGTCGAGGTTGTCCATGGTTTCCTGGGCAGCGATGAGAAGAATGGGGGAGGGCGCGACGATGACCCCTGGTTTTGTTCTGCTGTGCAGTTTTCTATTCCGCAATACGGTCTATGATAGTGAGGTCTTATCAGGTTTGTAAAGCGGGGCAACGCGGAATGCCGTCCCGCCAACGAGCGATCCACCGGCACTGGGCTGAAACAGATGACCCCTCACGACCTCATTTCTTCTCGCGACTTGTCGTTCCAGCTTTTCGAAGTACTGGATGCTGTGTCACTGACCCGGCGTCCCCGCTACGCCGAGCACAGCCGTGAAACCTTCGAGGCGGCCATTGCGACCGCCCAGGCCATCGCCCTGGACCTGTTTGCGCCCCACAACCGCGAGGCCGACGAGACAGAACCCCAGTTCGTCGACGGTCGCGTGCAGATGGTGGCGGCGGTGGCACCCGCGTTGCGGGCCTTTTGCGAAGCCGGCTTTCTCTCTGCCACCGACGACGAAGCCAATGGCGGCATGCAGTTGCCTGTGCTGGTGGCGCAAGCCTGCTGGTCGCTGTTCCGCAGCGCCAACATCGCCACCACCTCGTATGTCGGCCTCACGGCGGCCAACGGCAACGTGATCCGCCGTTTCGGCAGCGAAGCCCAGAAGCGCCGCTACCTGGGCGGGCTGCGCGCAGGCCGGTTTTTCGGCACCATGGCCCTCACGGAACCGCAAGCCGGCTCCAGCTTGTCGGATCTGTGCACCCGCGCGACTCCGCTCGCTGACGGTCACTACGCCATCCGCGGCCAAAAGATCTTCATTTCGGGCGGCGATCATGAACTGGCCGAAACCATCGTGCACTTGGTCTTGGCCCGGCTGCCCGACGCGCCGGCCGGCGTGCGCGGTCTGTCGCTCTTCATCGTGCCAAAGCATCGGGTGGATGACCAGGGCTGTGTGGGCGAGCCCAACGACGTGGCGTTGGCCGGGCTGATTCACAAGTGCGGCTGGCGCGGCACCACGTCCACCATGCTGTCGTTCGGCGAGAACAACCAGTGCGTGGGTGAGTTGATCGGATCACCCAATGAAGGCCTGGCCTGCATGTTCCACATGATGAACGAAGCTCGGATCGGCGTGGGCATGGGCGCCATCATGCTGGGCTATCGCGGCTACCTGGCCTCACTGGCTTACGCGCGCGAGCGCGTGCAAGGCCGGCACCCCGGCGCCAAGGATCCCACCGCACCGCAGCTGCCGTTGATCGAGCACGCTGACGTGCGCCGCATGCTGTTGGCGCAGAAGGCCTACGTCGAGGGGGCCTACTCATTGGCCATGACCGCGGCTCGACTGGTGGACGAGCAGAAGACCGGCGAGACCGAGCAGGCCCGCTCTGAGGCGGCGCTCCTGCTGGATCTGCTCACGCCGGTGGTGAAGTCGTGGCCCAGTCAATGGTGCCTGGAGGCGAACAGCCTGGCCATTCAGGTACTGGGTGGCTATGGCTACACCCGTGAATACCCGGTGGAACAGTACTGGCGCGACAACCGGCTGAACATGATCCACGAGGGCACCCATGGAATCCAGGCCATGGATCTGCTCGGTCGCAAGGTACTGATGAAGCAGGGGGCTGCGCTCGACTTGTTCGGCAAACACGTCCAGACGACGCTCGACCAAGCGGCCGACTTGCCTGAACTGCGTGTCTACGCGCTGGAGTTGGGGGCGGCCTGGGCAGACGTCAGAGCCACCGTAGAAACACTGCGAGCCTCGTTGGTCAGTGATCCCCGCACCAGCCTGGCCAACGCGCATTTGTTCCTCGATGCCTTTGGACATCTTGTCATCGCATGGTCTTGGCTACGTCAAGCCGTCGTGGCGGAACGGGCCCTGAAGGCCGGCGCCAGCGAGGCTGATCGGTCTTTCTACCGCGGCAAGCTGCAGGCCAGCCGCTGGTTCTTCCGCTGGGAACTGCCGAGAGTGACCTCGCAACTGGCCTTGTTGCGGAGTGCCGACGACACGGTGCTGACCACTTCGGCCGACTGGTTCTGAGCCGCACCACTTTCCAGGTGTGGCGCGTCCATCCAGCCACGCGCGGTGGGCAGTCCGATCAATGAGGCAATGACGCTTCCAGGCGATTGACGAGGTCGATCAACCGGGGGCGCACTTCCTGCAATAGAAACTCGGGCGAGAGACTGAAGGCAGGCCCACCGACGTTGATGGCCATCATGGGCAAGCCGTTGCCGGGATCGAAGGCCCGCGCGATGCCGTTCACGTCCTTTTGCCAATCGCCGAACGAGCAGGTGACACCCAGTTCGGCGTAGTCTCGCAAGGACTGCTCGATGCCCCGCTGGATCGCGGGCCAGGCGAAGTCGTCCAGTTCGCGAACCTGCTCCATCACGTTCAGCCGCTCACGCTCGAACACCGTGGCCAGCCATGCGCGGCCCATGGCCGACGTTGCGATCGGCATGCGCGAACCCACATCAAGCGTGAGCGTGAGGGCGGCAGCGCTGCGGCAATGCTCCACATAGATCATTGACAACTTGTCGCGAACCCCCAGCGAGACAGTGGAGTTCGAGTAGGTGGCCAGTTCCTGCATCAGCGGTCGGGCGATCTTGCGTACATCCAACCGGGTCAACATGGCGCTCCCGAGCGCCAGGCACGCCGTGCCGAGACGGTAGCGACCGCTGTCGGAGACGTGTATGAGGTAACCCAGCTTGGTGAGCGTCATGGTCAGCCGCGTCACCGTACTCTTGGGCAATTTGCAGCGCTGTGCGAGTTCCTGATTGCTCAGGGCACTCTCGCCGGTCCGAAAACAGGACAACACCTCTAGCCCACGCGCCAACGCCGTCACAAAATGCCGGTCTTCCTTGGCCCTGGGGGGTGGGCCGCGCCGGCCCGTGCGCTTGGGGGTTTCGCCAACGTCCCCCTGGTCGTCTACAACCCGTGGCTCCTGCGATGTGGTCTCGGCTGCCTTGCTGATCAAAATGGAACTCCGTTCTGCAGGATGACCTAATGTACGCGATGCAAAGTGTGTGCCACGCCTACAGTGCGCGGACCCAAGCGTGCCCACCGACAGTCTAGGCCGTCTGAAACGACGACCCAGACCGTGGGCCTGGGCTTGCAGATCGCCTACCGAGGGGGGCGCCCGGCGGGATGGCTCGATCGGTTACTTGGCCAGTTCACGCAGCTTGATTTCTCGAACCTTGCCACCTTCGATCACGGCCACGCGGGTGTTGGCGAGCGAGCCTCCCTTGTCATCCACACCATCCAGGTCGTTGGGGTTCACGGCATCTGGCAGAGCCTTCATGGCCTTGTCGAGATGGGCGCGAATAGCGGCAGCATCGGTGGTGGTACCGGCCAGCTTCATGGCCAAGGCAGTGGCGTGCACGGCGGTGTAGTTCAGAGAGATTTCAGAACTCGGGTCACGGCCCGGATGCGCCTTGAGCCAGCGCTCGGTGAAGGCTTTGGCTGTTGCACTGCTGTCGTCGACCATGGGCAGTACACCGATCGATCCTTCAAGGGGCCCGTAGCCGCCGACGATGGGCTTCATCTGGTCCATCTTGGCCTGGTCGATGATGACGAATCCACCCTTGAAGCCCAGTTCGCGGGCCTGCTTGGCCACCAGGCCTGTGGGCTCGCTGGCGCCGCCGATGAACAGCACGTCAGGCTTGGAGGCCAGCGCCTTGCTGACGCCGCTATAGAAATCGGTGGAGCGGTTGTAGCTCATGGGGTTCTCTGCAACCACTTTGCCACCGGCCGCTTCCCAGGCCGGCTTGAACACAGCGATCCACGCTTTGGCGTAGTCATGGTCGGCGCTGGCGATGGCCAGATTCTTGCCGTACTTGGTCATCGCGTGTTTCAAGAAGGGCTGTACGTAGGTGGTGAACTCCGGCGGGATCCGCAAGGTGAGCTTGTTCCCGCGTGAGGTGACCTGCGGCACGCTGGTGTAGGACAGCAGCAGCACCTTCATCTGCTCGTTTGTGGTCTGGATCGCAAAGCTGCCCCCCGAGTGCGGGCACATCACCACGGGCGTCTTGTGTTCTTGCACCAGGCGCTGGAAGTTGATGGCGGTTTCACTGGGGTTGTACTTGTCGTCCAAGGCCACGATCTCGAACTTGACCTTCTTGCCATCCACCTGAAAGCCACTGGCATTGAGTTCATCGGCGGCGAACTTCATGCCGTCCAGCGTGTTCTTGCCGTACTGCGCGGCGCCGCCACTCAAGGGGCCTGAATAGCCAATCTTCACCACCTCTTGCGACCATGCGGTCGAGGCTGCGAACAGAGCGCTGGTGGCCAGCAGGTGGCCGGTCCAGTGGGCGAGCTTTCGGGATGTCGTCATAGGTGTCTCCAGGTTGTGTCAGGTTTGGCAAGGGTGGACGGACTGGTTGCGCTCAGGAGCCAATGTAGGCGCGGCGCACGGCTTCGTTGTTCATCAGGCTGTCGCAGTCGCCTTCCAGCACGATGCGACCACGCTCCATCACGTAGGCCCTGTGGGCAATCTTGAGCGCTGCGAATGCGTTCTGTTCGGCGAGCAACACCGTGGTGCCGGCCCGGTTGATGCGCTGGATCACCTCGAACACCTGTTTCACCACCAAGGGTGCAAGTCCTAACGAGGGTTCATCGAGCAGCAGTACCTTGGGGCGACCCATCATGGCGCGGCCGATGGCCACCATCTGCTGCTGGCCACCGCTGAGCGAGCCGGCAGGGTCGTTCTGCTTCACGGCCAGGATGGGGAACAAGGCCAGGACTTCGTCCAGGCGTTGCCGGTTGCCGACCTTGTCGCTGCGGTGCACGTACGCGCCCAGCATCAGGTTCTTCAGCACCGACATCTGCGGAAAGAGCTTGCGTCCCTCGGGGCATTGCACGAGGCCCTGGGCCACGATCTGGGAAGGTTTCATGCCCACCAGCTCGGTGTTGCCGCCAAAGCGGATGCTGCCGGACGCCGCGCGATGCAGACCGCTTGCAGTGAGGAACATCGAACTCTTGCCTGCGCCATTCGCGCCCAGCAGCACGACCAGTTCGCCGGGCTTGGCGTGCAGGGTCACGTCGTCAAGGGCCCTGAAGCTGCCGTAAGAGAGCTGGACCTTGTCAAAGCTCAGCATGGTCGCTTCCCAGGTAGGCGTCGATGACAGCCGGGTTGGCACGCACCTCTGCGGGCGTGCCCTCGGCGATCTTCTCGCCGTAACTAAGCACGAGGATCTTGTCGGCCAAGCTCATGATCATGTCCATCTTGTGTTCGACCAGGCACACGGTGATGTGGTGCTTGACGATCTTGCGGATCAGCTCCGCCAGGCCCAGCGTTTCTTCGGGATTGACACCGCCGGCGGGCTCATCGAGCAGCAGCAGCTTCGGTCCGGTAGACAGGGCCAGGGCGAACGCAACTCGCTTGCGTTCCTCTTGCGTGATGTCGCCGGCCATGCGGTTTTCCAGGTGCGCGAGGCCGACGAAGTCGAGCGCCTCGCGTGCCTTCTCGCGGCACACGCGCTCTTCCTCCTTGAGACGGGGAGAGCCCACCAGGACATCCCACAGGCCCGACTTGGTGCGAAGGCGATGACCGACGATGAGGTTGTCCAGCACCGTGGCCATGTCGAACAAGGTGGTGGCCTGGAAGGTGCGGGCGATGCCCAGGCGGGCGACCTGATCGGTGCGCAGCGTGGTGATGTCTTGCCCATCAAAGGTGATGGTTCCGCCAGAAGGCAGGTGCACTCCACTGATCAAGTTGAAGAAGGTCGTCTTTCCCGCACCGTTCGGGCCGATGATGGCGTTTACCTTGCCTGTCTCGATGCTGGTGCTGACATTGTTGACGGCCGTGTTGCCGCCGAATCGTTTGGTCAGGTGTTCAATCTCAAGCACGGGTGCGCTCCTTGGCCTGGTCGGCATCCGCCGCTTGCCGTGCACGCCAGCCCAGCCATGTGCCGACGATGCCGTGGGGCATGAAGATCACCAGCACCACGAGGATGGGGCCGAAAATCAGGAATCGGTACTCCTGCAGGAACTGGAGGTACTGTGTGGTCCAGGGCACCAGGAGTGCGCCTAGCAAGGGGCCGAGGAGCGTGCCCAGGCCACCGATGAGCATGAACATGGTCATGTCGAAGGTGTGCGCTGCACCGGCCAGATCCGGTCCCAGGAAACGCACAAAGCCCGCATACAGTGCCCCAGCCCAGCCGGCGTAGAGCACAGAAAGCAGGAACGCCGTGAGCTTGTTGCGCATCAGGTCCACGCCCAGTGCCTCCGCGAGGTCATCTCCATTGCGGATCGCCACGAAAGTACGCCCCAGCAGAGAATTGACGATCCGGCGTTTGACCCACACGCCAAGCACCAGAAAGGCAAGCACCAGGTAGTACAGCGATAGCGGCGTCTCGAAGCTGAGCGGACCGATCGGACCGGGCGACGGGATGCCGATGAGGCCTGCGGTTCCGTGGGTGAGGTCTTCCCACTTCTCGATCAACATGAACAGGATGGTGCCGACACACAGCGTGAAGATGGAGAAGTAGTGCCCTCGCAGTCGCAGTGACACGCGACCGAGTGGATAGCCGATGGCCACGGTCACCACGCCAGCGGCGAGGAAAGCCCACCAGAACGGCCACTGATGGTCCACCGTGAGAATGCCGAGCGTGTAAGCCCCGATGGCCATGAAGCCGGCATGTGCGAGATTGAACTGGCCCGTGTAGCCGGTGATGATGTTCAGCCCCAAGGTCGCGATGGCGAAGATGTAGGCAGTGGACATCACGGTAAGGTGATAGTCGTTTCGGGCCAGAAGAGGGAATGTGATGCCGGCGGCAAGCAGCAGCCACCAGCCGAGTGCAGCTTTGAGCTTCGACATGTCAGCGCGCTCCATTGGTGAACAGGCCCTGCGGGCGCAGTGAAAGAATCACCACCAGGAGCACAAAGGCGATGATGTCCTTGTAGTCGGTGGAGATGTAGAAGGCGCCCATCGATTCTGCAAAGCCAATGATCAGGCCGCCCGCGATGGCACCAGGCACACTGCCCATGCCGCCCAGGATGATGATGACGAAGGCCTTGGTGATCACGAGGTGCCCCATCGCCGGATACACCAGATTGATGGGCGCATAGAGCGTTGCGGCCACCGCGGCCAGCGCACCCGAGATGGCGAAGGTCAGCATGGTCACTCTGCTGGCGTCGATGCCCACCAGCGAGGCGCCATCCCTGTTCTGTGCCATCGCCACGATGGTCGACCCCGCCACGGTACGCGTGAGGAACCACTGCAGTACGGCCATCAAGGTGAACGCGCCGGCGATGATGAGCAACCTCTGCACCGGCGCGGTGATCCCGCCGATCTCGACGACCCCAGTAAAGGGCGTGGGCATGCGCAGGAAGTCGGCACCCCACAGGGCTTGGGCGCCGGCTTCGAGAAACAGCAGCAGACCGATGGCCGCGATCATGGGGTGCAGGCCGCTGGCATGGCGCAGCGGATGAAATACAAGCCGCTCGGACAGGGCCGCCAGACCCGCGACCACGATGGCAGCCATGATCATGGCCAGCCAGTAGTTCAGCTCCCACCCGGTCATCAGCTTCAGCGCCACGAAGGCACCCACCATATAGAAGGCCCCGTGCGCGAAGTTGGGCACCTCCAGGATGCCGTATACCAACGTGAGTCCCAGGGCCACGAGGCTGTAGATGCCGCCGAGGGTGAGCCCATTCAGCACCTGTTGCAGGAAGACGTCCATCGCTCAGGCCCCCTCATTCCGGACGGCTCGGCAGCGCGTCGGCGCAGAAGCAGATGACGCGAACGAGAGTGGCACTGAATGCATGTGGGTATGCTCCGGTTTCGATGTCAAAAATGGTACTTTAGACTGCATGGTGGAACTTTATATTGGGGCTACCACCTGTTGCATTGGCGACGACACCCTTGAAATCTCAGTTGAGGGCCTTGATATGCGCCGCAACAATTCCACCATGCAGTACACTGTTTCATTATTTGAGGCACAATGGACGTGCTGGTCGCGGTCATGCGAGTCGTCGACTACACCGTCAAGGTGCCCGATGTGGCCACCCTGGTGAACAAGCTGCAGGACGAAGCGAAGGTGATCTGAGATGGTTGCTCTGGCCATGGCCGAACACGAACTCGGCCGCCCGAGCTGGTCAACGCACTGCGCTGATGGTCCCGGAGTTCGCCCGCAGGTCCCATGCACCTTCGCCACGCGGGCCATCGCGCCTGGACTTGTACATCTTTCGAGACTTCAACGAGGACATCCCATGGATCTGAGTTTCTCCCCTGACGAAGAGGCCTTCCGGGCCGAAGTGCGTGCCTTTCTCGCCCAGCAGTTGCCTGCCGAGCTTTCGGGCAAGGTCCGTCTGGGCCGAAGTCTGAGCAAGGCGGACATGACCTTGTGGCATGACCGACTCAACCAACGCGGCTGGCTCGCGCCCCATTGGCCCGTCGCCTGGGGTGGACCCGGATGGGGGCCGATCAAGAACTTCATCTTCGAGAATGAGTGCGCTCTGGCCCATGCGCCTCGCATCGTGCCCTTTGGGGTGAACATGCTTGGCCCCGTGCTCATCAAGTTCGGCTCGGAAACCCAGAAGGCACGGTGGTTGCCGCGGATCTTGGATGGCTCGGACTGGTGGTGCCAGGGGTACTCCGAGCCCGGCGCGGGTTCCGACCTGGCGGGCGTGAAGACGCTTGCGGTGCGATCCACCGATGCGGAAGGCGATCACTACATCGTGAACGGCCAGAAGACATGGACCACTCTGGGGCAGCACGCCAACATGATTTTTTGCCTGGTTCGCACGGACCGCGAAGCAAAGAAACAGTCGGGCATCAGCTTCTTGCTGATCGACATGAGCTCCCCGGGCGTTGAGGTGCGGCCCATCATCACGCTGGACGGCGAGCACGAGGTCAATGAAGTGTTCTTCACCGACGTCCGCGTGCCTGTCGAGAATTTGGTCGGCGAGGAGAACCAGGGTTGGACCTGCGCCAAGTACTTGCTGACTTACGAGCGCACCAATATTGCAGGCGTAGGTTTTTCGATCGCTGCACTTGAGCAACTCAAGCATGTGGCAGCCAAGCGGATCCGGAATGGTCAGCCCTTGGCTCGAGACCCGCTCTTTGCCGCTCGGCTGGCCCGAGTAGAGATCGAATTGGAGAACATGAAGACCACCAACTTGCGCGTGCTGGCCGCCGTGGCCGGCGGTGGCGTTCCGGGGGCGGAAAGCTCAATGCTGAAGATCTGTGGGACCGAGATTCGGCAGGAGATTTCGTCGCTGCTGCGTCGTGCCCTGGGTCCGAACGCGCGCGCGATGGAGGAGGAGGGCTCGGGAGCCGCGATCGGTGCAGGCACCGATGAAGCCTTGCCGGCCGCCACCGCGCGCTATTTCAACAACCGCAAGCTGTCGATCTTCGGCGGCTCCAACGAGATCCAGAAGAACATCATCTCGAAGATGATCCTGGGCCTTTGATCCGGCGTGCGAGGAAAAAATGAATTTTCAACATACCGATGACCGTCGCATGCTGAGCGACTCCCTGAACCGCTTTGTGCGTGAGAAGGTTGACTTTGGGGTGCGGCAACGTGCAGCCGCCTCGAGCGAGGGGGGATCCCGCTCCACCTGGGCCGGCCTGGTCGAGCTGGGCGCGCTTGCAGCGATGTTCACTGAAGACCAGGGTGGCATGGGGGGCACCGGCTTTGACATCGCCGTCGTCTTCGAGGCCCTGGGGCGTGGCCTCGTCGTGGAACCGTTCGCTGGCGCCTTGATGGCAGGCCAGGCCCTGGCGGCGTCGGCGTCGGCGAGCGAAGCTGCACGTGCAGAACTGGACGCGCTCATCGCTGGCGAGCAGATGGCGTTGTTGGCTCACGAAGAGGCCGACACCGGCGCCGACCCGAGTCGCGTGAGCGTGCGCGCGGCCCGCAGCGCAGAAGGATGGCGACTGTCCGGCACCAAGGTCAACGTCCATCAGGCCGAGATGGCGGATACCTACGTGCTCAGTGCAAGGACTTCCGGACAAGTCGGGGATACCGCCGGCATCAGCCTGTTCCTCGTCCCGGCCAACGTACCAAACTTGGTCCGACGCGGCCATGCCCAGGTGGATGGCGGTCGTGGCGCAGACTTGATCCTGGACGATGTGAGCCTTCCCGAGAGTGCGTTGCTGGGTGCCGAGGGGCAATCCTTTGCCGCACTGGAGCGTGCGGTGGGATGCGGCCTGCTGGCGTTGGCGGCGGAATCGCTCGGGGCCATGGAAGTGGCCAAGGACCAGACGCTTGAGTACCTGAGAACTCGCAAGCAGTTCGGTGTGCCGATCGGAAGCTTTCAGGCGCTGCAACACCGGATGGCCGACCTGCTTCTGGACGTTACCCAGGCGCGCTCGGCTGTCATCAATGCAGCAGCCGCCCTGGACAATGATGCACGGCTGGTGCGCGAACGCGCACTCTCGGCCGGCAAGTACACCGTAGGCCGCGCAGGCACGAAGATGGCCGAGGAGTGCATTCAGTTGCACGGCGGTATCGGAATGACCTGGGAGTTGCCCCTGGCTCACTATGCCAAGCGCCTGGTGTTGATTGACCACCAGCTCGGCGATGAGGATCAACACCTGCAGCGCTATATCACCTTGTCCCTGGTGAATAGGAACTAGGAACGGCTGATCTGGGCGATGGAGCGGTGCGGCTGCTGCGCGTCACACCGCAGCAGCTTGGCTACGCGCTCCTGAAGCACCGGATCGAGGTCGAGGTACGGAAGTTTTAAAAAGAGACTAACGGCTTTCTTTTGAGTTGAATTTCTTCTGAATCTCGGCGACGAACAAGCAACTCTGTTTGACGTTAGTGTCAAACGGAGCGTCGCCGGGCCCACTTGATGCCTTCGAACCACCCCACACTCAGCAAGCCCAGCGCGCTGGCCGCTGCCAGTTCGTGCATCGGCAGGGGTGCGAACCTCAGCACGCCGACGGCCCAGGGGATGTAGAGCGCCCCCAGCAGCAGCCCCCACGCCAGGCCGACCACCACCCACAGCGTCCTGTTCGGTGTGCGCAGTGTCGTCCACAGCGACCGAGTGGCCGAGCGGTTGGAGAGGATCAGGGCCAGGTTGCCCACCACCAGGGTGGCGAAGGCAAAGGCGCGGGCTTCAGGCTCGGGAATGCGCGTGTGCGCCCAGGCGAACGCCGCCATCACCACGGCCAGCACGCCCAGACCTTGCACCAGGGCCAGCCACAGCGTTGCACCGCCGAACAGCGGTGCGGCGGCATCGCGTGGCGGGCGCTGCATCACGTCGCTTTCCGCCGGCTCGTTCTCGAAGGCGATCGAGCAGGCCGGGTCGATGATGAGTTCGAGAAAGGCAATGTGCATGGGGAACAGCAGCGCCGGCCAGCCGAACAGGACCGGCAGCATCGCCATGCCGGCGATCGGAATGTGCACCGCCAGGATGTACGACATCGCCTTGCGCAAGTTGTCGAAGATGCGGCGCCCCAGCCGAACCGCTGCGACGATGGCCGCGAAGTTGTCGTCGATGAGCACCAGCGAGGCCGACTCGCGGGCCACATCGGTGCCGCGACCGCCCATCGCCACGCCCACGTGTGCCGCCCGCAAGGCCGGGGCATCGTTCACGCCGTCGCCCGTCATCGCGACGATGTCGCCCCGGGCCTTCAGCGCCTGCACGATGCGCAACTTCTGCTCCGGCGCGATGCGGGCACAGACGCTGACGGTGGCCATGCGCTCGCGCAGCGCGTCGTCCCCCAGTGTGGCCATCTCGTCGCCCGACAGCACATCGCCGTCGCGCTCGGCCAGTCCGGCCTGGTGCGCGATGGCCCGCGCCGTGGCCGGATAGTCGCCGGTGATCATGACCACGCGGATGCCGGCCGCACGGCATTCGGCCACGGCGGCGGGCACCTCGGCACGCACCGGATCGGCCAGACCCAGCAGCCCGATGAACTCGAAATCGAAGTCGTGTTCGGTTGTCGGCCAGTCCTGCCCCGTGAACGACCCACGCGCCACTGCCAGCACGCGCAACCCCTCGGCGGCCAGTTCGTCGACCACGCTGGCGATGTGCGCCTTCTGCGCATCGTCGAGGTGGCACAGATCGATCACCGCTTCCGGCGCGCCCTTGGCCGCGACCGTCTGGGCGCCATCGCCCGCGGCGGCCCACACGTGCGACATCGCGCGCAGCGCCGGGCTGAGCGCATAGGTCTGCACCAGGCGCCAGTCGCGGTGCAGGTGTTCGGTGTCGGCCAGGAAGCGTTCACCGAGCTGGTGGAAGGCCTTCTCCATCGGATCGAACGGATCCACCACGCTGGCCAGGATCGCCACTTCCACCAGGGCGTGGAAGGCCTCGGGCAGATGGCCGGCAGCGACTGAATCCAGCGCGAGCCTGTCCTCCAGATCGACACCACCCGCGGCCAGGTGCGTCACCGTCATGCGGTTCTCGGTCAGCGTGCCGGTCTTGTCGCTGCAGAGCACCGTGGTGGCGCCCAGCGTCTCGATCGCATTGATGCGCCGGGTGAGCACGCCTTCCTTCGATAGCCGGCGCGCCCCGAGGGCGGGGAACACGGTCAGCACCACCGGGTATTCCTCGGGCAGCATCGCCATGGCCAGCGCGATGCCAGCCAGCAGGGCCTGCAGCCAGTCGCCCTTGATCAGCCCATGCACGACCACCAGGGCCAGGCTCAAGGCCAGCGCCAGGAGGGCCAGGTTGCGAACCAGCCTGGCCGTCTGCTTCTGCAGCGGCGAGCGCTCGTTGTCCACGGTGCCGAGCGCGGCGCCGATGCGGCCGATCTCGCTGCGCGTGCCGGTGGCGGTGACACGCGCCAGCGCGTGGCCCTGCACGATCAGCGTGCCGGCGTAGACCGCCGGCTGGTCGTCGCCCCCGGGCACAACGCGCGCGGTGTCCGCAGGCTTCTCCAGGACCGCCAGTTCATCGGGCTGCGCCACCCGCTTGCCGACCGGCACAGCTTCGCCCGTCAGCAAGGACTCGTCGGCCCGAACGCCATCGGCCGATACCAGCAAGGCATCGGCCGGGACGCGGTCGCCCTCGCTCAGCTTGAGCAGGTCGCCGCGCACGACGTCGCTCCCGGCGATGCGCTGCGGCTGCCCGTCCCGGATGACCAGGGCGCGCGGACTGGTGAGATCGCGCAGGGCCTCGATGGCGCGCTCGGTCTTGCCTTCCTGGTACAGGGTGAGGGCCACGGTGACGAGCACGAAGCCGAAGAGCGTCAAGCCCTCCTGCAGGTCACCGAACACCATGTACAGGGTTGCCGCCGCGAGCAGCAGCAGGAACATCGGCTCGCGCACGGTCTCCACGGCGATCGACAACAAGGAGCGGCGCTGCCCGCCGGGCAGTGCATTGGGGCCGTCAGCGGCCAGACGCTGGGTGGCCTGGGCGGCAGACAGCCCCGCGTCGGGGATGGGCAGATCAGTGTGGTTCGCAGGCATTTTTGTCAGAGCCAGTATTCCCAGAGTCGCCCGAACCATTCCTGAAGGTGCAGTGTCGGGCTGCGGCGCTCCCATGCGGCGAGATCGATGGCATCCGACGCCGCCAGATCGCGCTCGAACATGGTCTGCACCTGCTGCCCGAATTCGGCACCCAGCATGACGGCGTTGAGTTCATGGTTGTGGAGGAAGCTGCGCCAGTCCAGGTTGGTGGAGCCCACGGTGGCCCACACGCCGTCCACCAGCGCTGTCTTCGAATGGAGCACGACGCCGCGGCGCTCGAAGATTTTCACACCTGCGCGCAGCAGGCGGTCGTAGTGGCTGCGCCCGGCGTGGAAGACCAGCCAGGAGTCGGTCCGCGAAGGCAGGATGAGCGTCACCTCCGTGCCACGCGCCGCTGCAGCAACCAGCGCGGCCAGCAACTGCGGGTCGGGCGCGAAGTACGCGTTGGTGATGCGCACGCTGGTTTCGGCACTGCCGATGGCCGACAGCAGGACGGCATAGATCAGGCTGTAGGCCTCTTCGGGCGAGCTGCCAATGGCGCGCACGACCTGCTTGCCCACGGCCGGCAAGGGTGGAAAGTAGGCACGTGGCGGCAGTGGCGGCCCCTGCTGGTCTTTCCACGCAGCCAGGAAGAGTTTCTGCAACTCGGCGACCACAGGGCCCTGCACCAGCAGATCGGTATCGCGCCAGGCCAGCGCGGCGTCTGGATCGACTCTCTTGGCCTTGCCGAAGGAGCCGCCCGAATACACGCTGCTGATGTTGATGCCACCGAGGAACGCCGTCTGGCCATCGACGATGAGCAGCTTGCGGTGGTCGCGCTGGTTCCATTCCCAGCCTTCGCGCGCCGTCAGCGGATTGACGGGGTTGAACTCCAGCACCTGCACGCCGGCTGCGCTGAGGCGCTGGAAGAAGGCCTTCGGGGTGCCAAACGTGCCGACGCTGTCGCGCAACAGGTTGACCTGCACGCCCTGCGCCTGCTTGGCCAGCAAGGCCTGTGCAAACTGGCGGCCGACGGCGTCGTCGTCCAGGATGTAGGTCTCCATGTTGATGTGGTCCCGCGCGCCGGCGATGGCCGCGAGCATGGCGCGGTAGGTGGCCGGACCGTCCTGCAGCAGGCGCACGGCGTTGCCCGTGGTCAGCGGGCTGCCGACGATGGCTTCTTCCAGCGCCAGGTGGCGGCTGAAGATGTCGGTCGGCTGCCCGCCGCTCTGCAAGCGCTGCAGGATGGCACGGCTCTGCGCGGCCGACAGCGGGCCGTGCACCCCCTCCAGCGGCACCGGCCGCACCGGCTGGCGCGCCAGATCGGGAATGAAGGTGGGCAGGCTGCTGCAACTCAGGCCCAGCACCACGGTGGTGGAGAGGGCCGCGTACAGCCAGGGAGCACGGCGGTGGCTGTGCGAGGTCATCGGGTCCATTCGAAACGGCGCGCAGCACTGCAGGTGCCGCTGAAGCCGCTTATCGGACGAATCGATGCGTGTGTCTGTGCGCTAGCTGACGCAGGCCGCAAAGCGGATGCGGATGACCGGGCAGCGTTCCGGCCAGGTGCGTCGCATGCGGTTCTTGCCCACGCAGTCATGGCACTGCTCCCCCGCGCAGATCCTCCAGCAGCACCTCGATGACCGCTTCTTCGGCCACCGCACAGCCCTGTGCCTGCAGCGCCGCCAGGTGCATGAGGCCGGCCGCATGGGGCCGGCCGACTTCACCGAGATGGGCGACCTGGCCATCAAGCGTCCAGCAGCAAGCTCGCGAACAGCGCCAGGAAGCCGCTGCCATCCGGATCGACGCCGTCCGGGTCGGCGATCGCGTCACTCTGCGGGATCACCTTGGTATCGGTCGGTCCGGCCCAGACCGGCGAGCAGCGCCCCAGGCCGCCCGTGGCGAGCAGGTCGGCCAGCACGTCGAAGGCCCCTTCCGGTTCGGCCAGCCGCGTCCACAACGCACTGCTGTTGCCCGGACCGGAGGGCACCGCCACCCCGAGATTCTGCGCCATCAACTCCTGCCGGAAGCGGGCGATGCCGGTCGAGGTGCCGCGGGCATTCAGTGCTCGGTCAAGGCTGACCACGTCGCAGCCGCCGTCGAAGGTCATGCCGCGGCGGCGGAAATGGCTGCTGCCGACCAGCGCCCAGACATCGTCCACGATGACCACCGTGCTCCGGATCGCGGTCGGCCGTCCCGGGAAACCGATCGGGTGGAAGGCGGCCACCCGCTGGCGGTCCTGGGCGGTGAGGGTCTCGATCGCCTGCTTGCGGTGCGCCAGGGCGGCGCGCACCCAGTTCGCCTTCGCGTTCACGAAATCGGGCTGGCGCGGCACGCAGACCATCACCTTCAGCCGCCGGTTGGCCTGCAGACGCGCGCGCAGGCTTTCGACCAGATCGATCTCGTGCGGCTGCGGCGTGCCGCCCGGGCGGGCGGTGCGCGCGAAGGCCGGGCTTTCGATGTAGACGAACTCGCGGGCCTGGCCGATCGCGCGCGTCAGCGCCCACAGGGCGTCGCGCTGGCCTTTCTTCGCGGTGATCATCTCGCGCTGCAGTTCACGGCGCAGGCGGCTTTCGTTGGCGAGGTTGATCGTCTGGTGCGGCACGCCGAGCGCGTCGGCCAGTGCGTTGACGGCGCCCTGGATCGTGTCGGTCGGCTGCGGCACCGGGATGCCGGACAAGCCCAGCTCGGGGCTGTCGCAGAACGGCGCGATCGTTTCGAGCATGGCGGCGGACACGGTATTGGCCGCGATCGGGTCGGGTGCCGGATCGCTCCAGTTGTCGCCGCCGGTGGTGACCAGCCAGCCGGTCGCCGCGGGCGCCATCGGCAGGATCGACTGGGCGCGCTTGAGCGCGTGGAGCGCCAGGTCGTAGGCGAGCTGTCCTGCGACGTGGACCCCCGCGGCGTGCAGGTCGGGGCCGGGCGGGTTGCCGGGGTCGCCGAGTTCGGGCTGGGCGCAGCGGCTCTCCAGGCTCCAGCGCGCGCCGCTCAGCACCGCGCGCCACGCCAGCGGTTGCCCCGCCGCTGGCGCGGCGCCGAGCGCGAACACGGTCTCGAAGCGGCCCTGCGTCGGCAGACGTGGCCCTTCGCGTGGCGAGGTGGTCTCGTGCGCGAGGCGGCGGACCAGATCCAGAATCGTGCCGGGTGCACCACCGCCCGGGGGCGTGGTGGGTGGGATGCCGAAGAGCGAGGCCGGCGCGACCGAGGTGCTCGCGGAGGCGCTCATCAGCGCAGCCAGCGCCGGCAACTGCAGCAGCGCCGTGCCGCCGAAGCGGGCGCTGTTGTCGACGAAGGGCTGGGGCGTGGGGTTGACGGTCAGCGGGAGGGCTGAATGCAGGCGGCGGCGCCCGTCGCGGCCGGTGGCGACGACATCGACTTCGAGCTGCGCCGGGGACGGCAGCGGCGCCACCGGTGCCAGTCCGTACGGGTTGACCAGCAGGATCGGCGTCGGCTGGCCGGCGACCGCGACGCTGGAGCCACCGTCGCCGCGCACGAATGAGGGCTGTTCACCGATCGCGTCGATCTCGACGAATCGCCGCGGGAAGACGCGCAGATGAACGCCCGCCGGGACCGCGTCGGCCGCGATCGTGACGATCACGTCCAGCCCGGCGTTCGGGCCGTCACCCGGCGCGCGGAATGCGGCGGTCATGCCTTGCGTGGCGTCGGCCGAGGGGGGCAGGGTGCCGCCGGGGTTGGACGAGGGGAACGCCGGCCAGTGACCGGTCGCCCCTGGGCCGGGCGGCACCGTGGTGGCCGGGTCGATCTCTGCGGAGGCCAGCAGCGCGAGCACGTCGGTGCCGGTCGGAGGAAAACCAGTCGCGATCTGCCCGGCCGCGCCGAGCACATCCAGACCGTCGATCAGATAGTCGAAGTTCGGCACCGCGGTGCGTACGACCGGCCGCGCGAAGTCGGGCACGCTGCCGTCGTCCGCCGGGATGCCGTCCAGGGCGCTAGCGCTGCGGTTGCCGAGCAGGTGCCAGTCCAGATCGACCGCGACGACGCGGAAGAACTGCGTAGCGAGCGTCATACCCGCGGGCAGGTCGGCCGGGTCGGGCAGCACGAGCGGCGTGCGCCCGAGCGTCCCGTGGGGCGACAGGCCCCACTGCAGTGGGGGGCGCTGCGGCAGGTTGGTCAGTGCGGTGTTTTCGGCGGTGTTGTCGGCCGCGGACCGACCCAGGCGCTGCCCGGCGACGAGGTCCACGAGCCCGCTGTCCGGCACGGCGCTGACTTCGGCGTCCGTGCTGTCGATCACCTTGAGCCGCGCGACATCGCGGGTCGCGTGGTAGCGGCGGCCGTGCGGGTCGATCACGTGGCCGCGCTTGGCGGCCGTCACGAGGGCCACGATGCCGTTCAGCCCGCCGGCGGCGCCCACCGCCGGCATGCCGGCATCCCCCAGCCGCAGCGCCGGACGCCAGCCGATCAGGTCAAGGAACAGCGCGGCGACCGCGAGCGGGTCGATCGGTAGCCCGCGTGCATCATGGAATGACACAGGCTGAGTGCCCGCCAGTCCGAGGGGGGCGCCGGCCTGGAACCAGTTGATGGCGGTGGGGGCCGCGGGCATGGTGACCCCATGCACCAGCATCGCCACGGGCACCGGCCGGTTCAGCGGCGCGCCCAGCCGCACCTCCACCAGCTTCGCCAGGCGCCGCGCGGCCTCCGGGTGCAGCGCCAGCACCGCGACCGGACCCGCCACAGGGTCTCCCGCCACGTCGCTCCACACCGTGGGGGTGGCTTCGAAGCGCAGCGGCGCGCGAAACGGTGCGAGCGGCGTGTCCAGCGTCAGCCGCAGCGCCGCTGCATCGACATCCCCCGCGCCGGGCGTGACGGTCGACCAGCCGCTGGCGAGGTTGGGCGCGACCAGGCCCAGCACGTCGAGTTGCCGGGACTGCAACTGGTTGGTCGCATCGGTCTGCGTGAGCACGGTCTGCGGGGTCATCAGGGCGGGCATGGGGGGATCCTTTTCCAGTGCTTGCCGGTGCGGGTCAGGCGATCCTGCGGGTCAGCTTGGCCGTGCGCCCGTCGGGGGACGCGAGCGTCACGGTGACGTTGCCGCCGGTGCCGCGCAGGGCGACGGTGATCGGGGTGCCCTGCAGCGTGGTCCGGCTGCGACGCAGCGGGATCGCGGCCAGGTCGGCGAACACGTTCTCTCCCGGCACCGCGAGCGGGATCTTGTCCAGTGTCTTCGACGTCATGGCTGCCGGCGTGTACTGCACCGTCAGCGTGTACGGGCCGATCGGCGTCGGCGCGATAGGGACCGTGGTCAGGAATGACAGCAGGAAGCCCCTGCCCGGTACCTTCATGACCTTGGGCAGCATGATGTCCGGGGCCTTGATCGGCGATCCCGGCGGCACGTCGAGCACCTGTTCGGTGGCGCGGCCGAGCGGGTCCGACAGCAGCCAGCGCACGCGCAGCCGATCGTCCACCCTGGCGCGGCGCAGCAGCAGGTGCAGGCCGGTCGAACCTGATGCGCCGGGCGTGCGCCACAGCCCGTGCGCGCCCGGCAGCGGGGGCGTGGTGCCCACCCGGTCGAGGCGGTCGGCGCTGCCGGGAATGTCCGGGTGGCTGAACAGCGTGTCGCTGCGGCCATCGGCATGTTCGGCGATCACGGTGATCTGCAGGCGGTGCGGGCCGAGCGGGGTTTCGTCCACCGGGGCGAGGCTGGTGGCATCGACCTGTACATCGGGCAGACCGCCGCCTGGCCAGTGCCAGGCGAGCGCCGACAGGTCCGGGGGCGTCGCGGGCGGCACGATCACCTCGCGCAGCGCGCTGGCGAAGGACCGGCCGCCGTACAGGCCGCGGGGCGGGTCGTCCGCTGACCAGGCCACGGCGCGGTAGAACACCCGTTTCCACGAACCTTCGACCGGGTCGCGGCCGTTGACCGTGCCGATCACCTGCGCCACACCGCCGTCAGTCGGCACCGTGGGCGTGACGGTGTAAGGACCGGTCGAGCCCGTGAGGCGCGCGATCGGCGGCCCCATCGTGTCGAGCAGCAACGCGGCTTCGGGCACCCGCACGCGGTGAAGGTCGATGCGCGACACCGCGGCCCCTGGCTTGCTGCGCACGCGCAACTGCGCCCGCCAGGCGGGGGGGGCCACGCTGTCGTCGAGCACGCGGGCGACTTCCAGGTCGGGGGGCGATGGCAGCACCACCTGCGGCGCCGCATACGCGATGGGCCGCTTGCGCAGACCCGCTTCACCAGGCTGTGGCCAGGCCGACTCCACCAGACCGGCGCTCTGGCCCAGCACGACATAGAGATGGATCTCCTTCGAGCCGCGCGGCAGCGTGACCTGCAGGCTGGTCGTCGTCACCGGCTGGGCGTTGACCCGCGTGAACGAGCGCCGCGACGCGTCGGCCTCGAACGCATCGCGCAGCGCCACCAGCCGCTGCGACAAGGTCAGTGACTTCGACGCCGAGGCCAGGCCGCGGTCCGCCCGCAGTTTCTCCTCGGTGGTGGTGTAGACGAAGTACCCGGCTGCGCCGGCGGTGACGGGCCATTCGATGCGGGCGTGGTGTTCACCCGCGGCGTCGGCCATGCTCGCCAGCAGCACGTCCTCGTGCTCGATCAGGACGACGGGCGGCCGCGGATCGGCGGTGCTGGCCACCGAGGGCTCGCCGCTCCAGGGGCCTTCGCGGTTCGGCCAGCGGTTCTCGATCGCGCGCGCCCACAGCGCCAGGCCGATGCGCGGCGCGGCGTCGAAGTCGAGGCTGAAGCCGCTGACCGTGAGGCGGTAGCGCCGCGGGCCGGCGGTCGTGGGGGGCACCGTTTCGAATTGCTGGCCGTCCTGCGACAGGTATTGCAGCGTGACCGTGAACGCGGGGTTGGCCATACCGGATGCGGTGCCGTCGTGAACGACCTTGAGCACGTCCGGCCCCAGGTCCCCCAGCGCCATCGACAGCCGGACGGGGATGCTCAGGTCGGCCGGCGCGGTGCCGAGCTTGGCCTGCGCATACAGGCGCCCGACGAACTCGAAGCGCTGCGGGCTGCGGGCGGCCCAGTCCCAGGCGTATTCGAGCACCAGCACCGCCGGACACCGGCCCGCGGCCACCGGCGTCACATCGAGCCGCGACGAGAGGATCGACACGGGCCGCACCGGTGGCTCGCCGACCTGGAACGGCGCGCTGGTCCAGGCGCTCCACAGGCCGAACAGGTCCTGGTGCGCAAGGCCGTAGAGGAGGGCGTTCGGGTTCGGGGCGCTGGCGAGGGCGTAGCGTTCGTCGAGCGCCAGCAGCCGGCCGGTGGCTTCCTGCACAGGGCTGGTGGTGGCGCTGATCGGCTGCAGCGCGGTGTCGTAGGGTCGCGGGTCCATCAGCGGTGTCACCGGTCCGACGGGCGCCTGCTGCGCGCGGGCGAACGCGTAGCTGCCGACGCGGAACGGCAGCGTGTCGTTGAGCTTGTCCCACGAGACGCGGGTGACGCTGAGCCAGTCGGCGTCCGTGCCCTGGGGCGAGCGCAGGCCGTCGCTCGCGGCCAGCAGGTTCGTGGGCACCGGTGGCGGGTTGCCGAGGCCGGGCGCGAACACGAAGGCCGCGTAGTCCACTGTGTCGCTTCGCCCGTCCGCGCCCCGCTCGAAGCGGGCGGTGACCATGTAGTCCCAGTCGCTGCGGCTCGGGTCGCCGAAGAGCTGGCGGTCGCCGAGCGTGATCGGCGGGAGGTCGATGTCGACGAAGGCGGTGCCGTAGCCGCTGATCAGCGACGACAGCGGGTCGGTGGCGGCGCCGAACAGCAGCGTCTGCAAGGGCTTGAAGCTGGCGTGTGCCGGGTTGCTGCCAGCGCCGCCGCCGACCAGCGGCAGCATGTGATCGACGGCAAACTCGCCCTGGGCATCCGGCGGGAAGTTCTCGATCATCTTGCGCAGCGGCTCCAGCATGCTGATGTCCATGACCTTGAGCATCGCCTTCGGGTTGGCGAGTTGCCAGGCGGGCGCGGCCACCCCCGCGGCGATCTGGCCTTCCCAGCCGTAGAACGCCGCGCCGCGCTGGAAGCGGTCCAAGGCGGCCGCCCGGGGGTCGCCGAGCGCGTTGACGAACCCCTGCTTGGTCATCCGGGCAAAGCCGCCGCCGGACTGGGGGTCCACCGGCAGGCCGACGATTTCCACCGGCCGCCATTGCGGGTCATCGGCGGCCTCGGGCCCGATGCCGGTGATCGACACCAGCGTGGCGCCGGCCGACAGCACCAGGCACTGGACCGCCGGCCCCGACAGCCCCTCGGTGTGGAAGCCCGCCGTCAGGCTGCGCGTCGCGACGATCGACGAGGCGAACGGCGCCCCGGCAAAGGCGATCAGCGTCTCGGTGCCGGCGCACTGGAGGGTGACGCGCACGAACACACGCGGCCGGTCAAGGTTGAACAGCCGCAAGCCGAGAAAGTTGACCTGCGTCACGGTGACCTTGGCCTCGCCCTGCGCCGGCATCGCCGGGCGGCGCCAGACGGTGAACGGCTCGGTCGGGTAACCACGGTCGGGTGCGAGCAGCCACCGCAGCTGCACGATGCGGTCCGGCCTCGGGGTGCCGACGTCCTCCTTGAAGCGGTCGAGTCGGCGCTCGGTGATGATCTGCTTGGGCGACGGCGCGCGCTCAATGTAGCGGCGGTAGACCGTCGTCCAGTCGATCAGCGCGCCGAGCAGCAGAAACTTCGTGGGGTCGACGATGCGCTTGGGGTTGGCCATCGTGTGCTCCTCAGAGTTCTTCCCAGGGAGCATGGTCGAGGACCCGCTCGATGAGGGTGGCGCGCTGTTCGCCCTGGTTCAGGAACGGCAGCGCAGGGAAGGCGAGGCTCACCAGATCGATCTTCAGGGTCTTGCCTCGGGCGTTCGGCGCCAGCACCACGAGGGCGCGCTGCCCGCCCGGGGCGCGGATCACGCCGTTTGGTGCGACCACGCCCGCGGCGCTGAGGTCCTGCAGTTGCAGCCACTCGGTGTCGGCCAGCACCCAGCGCTCGGCCTTCACCGGCCCGGTATCGTCCTCCACCTGGCATGGGTACGGCCGCGAGCGCCACATCGGCTCGGTCGCGTCGATCAGCACCGCCTCCGGCTGCGGCGGGTTCGCGCCCTGCTGCGACCAGAACACGACGATGCGCGCGCGGTCCGGCACAGCAAGCGGCTCCAGCCCCTGCGCGCGCCACTGGTTGTCCAGCTCCGGCCCCTGCGGCACACGGCCGTTGAACCAGGCCCGCACGGCTTCGAACGCGCCCGGCTCGCAGTACCGGCCGCTGACCTTGGGCGACTGCAGCGCCGTGGCGAAATCGGCCAGCGTCGCGAACCCGCCGGTGGAGAAGTGGCGGCGGAACACGCTGGGCCCGCGTGCGGTGTCGGGTGCGCCGGCCGCGACCAGTTCCACGTCAAGGATGTAGTCGGTGAAGGGCTCCAGCGGGATCGGGATGTCCACCATGCTGTGGCGCACGCGGTCCTCGTCCACCGGAATGCAACTGCCGTCGAACATCTCCGCGACGATGTCTTCCCAGGGCGACAGGACCGTCGCCTTCATCGGCCGCATCGTCACGCTGTTCAGCGGGAACGGGTGCGGCACGCCGCTCGGCGCCGGGTGGCGCGCCGACGCAGCCTGGAAGCGCAGTCGCAACTCCTTGCCGTAGGCGGCGAACACGCGGTCGACGTCGTGGGTATTGAAGACCAGCCGCGTCGGCTCGCCCCCGAAGACCGCCGTCTCGCGGTCGGCCGGCAGCGTGACGAGCAGCCAGGGCTCCAGCCGCACCGGCAGTGGCGGCGTCGAGGCGAAGACCGGGGCGGGCGGCACGGCGCTTTCGCCTTCGATGCGGTCGGTCTTGAACCAGAAGGTCTGGGCTTCGGGCGTGGCCACCGTGCCCCGTTCGGTGCCGTCGCCCTTGCGCTGGCCGTGCCAGTGCGCGGTGAGGCGGTACAGCGCATTCGGGAACAGCAGCACGTTGTCGCTGCTGGCCGGGCCCAGTGCGCTGACGATCACCTTGCGCTCCTTGTCGATCTGGGTGGTGTCCCAGTCGCTGCGTTGCAGCTCGGACTGGCGCACCGCGCAGATCGCGGCGACGAAGTAGCTGGGCGTGCCCATCTTGTCCTGGAGGCTGGTCGACTGATCGGTGTGCCGCGTGCCGATCTCGACGCGCGCGGCCTTCGGCTGCTTGCCCAGCCGCAAGTACACCGGCACCCAGCCCGGGTGGTTCCACGACAGCAGTTCGGCGATGTCGTCGGCCCAGGGCCCGTTCGAGTCGGTCCAGTGCGGCGGCAGGGCCTTGGGCGGCACCAGGTCGGCGGTGCTCGCCGACACCGAGTCCAGTTCCATCCCGGCGGGGTCGAGTGTTCGGGCCACCAGCCGCTTGCCTTCGAGCAGGTCGCGGCGCACGAACACCAGCAGGTCCAGTCGCGCACAGGCGCCCAGATCGAGCGTGATGACATCGTCGAGCGGGCCGCGGGTCACGCCCAGCGCCTTCAGCCGCTTGCGGACCTCGTCGCTCTTCGCGGGATCACCGAAGACGATGGGGCGGCCGTCGTCGTACATCGGGGCTTCCAGCAGCCGCACCTCGCACTGCCGGGGCGGTGCGGTGGCGGCCTGGACGTTGAGCGCCGCCTGTGCGGGGGCGCCGGGGCCGAACGTGCGGTCCAGATCGGCGCGGCTCAGCGCCTCACCGTGCTGGAGGCGCCGGGTCACTTCGGCCAGCGGCAGCGTGGCGGCTTGGCGCACGAGGAGATCGGCCGCCACCTTGGCATGGAGTGCCGGGCTGATGCGCAGCGGCACCTGGTCTGTCGACTTGACCAAGGCGCGGTGCACCGGGTCAGTGGAGGCAACCGCCGCGCCCGAGGGACCCGCGGTCAGCGACTGCACCGGCCCTTGCCCCCCGACGACGAGCCGAGGGGTGTTGACTGGGCTGTTGCCGATGTTGCTGCCGGGGAGGGGCAGTCCAGGCACGGGGCCCTGGGGCTTCTGGTAACACGGTACCAGACCGCCCACGACCAGCGCCGGGAAGATCCCGCGCAGGGCGTCGAGCGAGGTGTCACCCGAACGCCAGCGCTCCGAGACATGCAAGGTCGTGTCGGGCGGGGTGGAGCGGCGCGTGCCGGCCGGGTCGGGCCAGGCGGTGCCTTCGAGATCCCATCCCACCGGCGAGGCGCCATAGCGCTCCCAGCGGAAGGTCCAGAGCACGTCGGCCGGCGGTGCGGGGTCCTCGCAGACGCGGCCCCAGCGCTCATGGATGGTTTCTTCGAGGCGCTCGTTCTTCTCGATCGCCTTGGTCGCGGGCGTCGGCTCCCAGGTGAAAAGCGCGAGCTGGGCGATGGCGTTGGTGCCGGTCGCGTCCTGCAGCGCCCACCAGACGACCGGGGCCGTGCTGCCCTGGACCGCGGGGCTGATGACCGAGCCGGTGGCAGGGTCGATGCGCTCGATGGCCACCTCGACCAGCTCGTAGCGGTAGCGCTCACCCCCGCGTTCGGCAAAGCCGTCGGCCGGGAGGCCCGGGGCGTTCGTCACGTCGGTGCCCAGGCCGGTCACCTTGAGCCCCGCGGCGGCCACGGGCGGGACCTTCATCGAGACCACCGGCACCACGTCGATCGGCACGGCGAGCAGGCGCGGGTCGTCGAAGGCGGGCCGTCCAGGCAGCGCCAGTTCCAGCGCGTCGCCCAGGCTCGCGTCGATGCCGCGGTCCACGCCCGTGCCCTGCAGCAGGGCAGGAGAGCGGCTCTTCAGCGACACCTTGTCGATCAGGATCGGCATGGGGGCGGGCGGCGGCTCGGGCTCGCTGATCGTGATCGACACGCAGCCCCGCACCTCGAAGAACAGGAAGCTCACATGGCCGCACGCTTCGCCGTGGACGTAGAGCGCCAGGTCGCCGCCGGGTTGTTCGCGGACGATGACCGTGAGCTGCGCGTCGGCGCCGATCGAGACGATGAACAGGCGCAGTTCGCCGCTGACGTACACCGTGCCCGCGAGCACAAAGGGGTCGAGCCCGAGCACCGCGTCCATGCCACCGCCGATGCGCAGGTACAGGCCGATGTCGGTATCGCCCCAGGTGAACGAGGCGGCCACCCCGAGGCCGATGCCGAAGCCGGTGATGGCGGGCAGCGTCGCGTTGTGCGCCGTGTAGGCGGGCAGGCCGTCGCCCTTGAACATCAGGTAACCGGTGCCCTTGACAATCCCGAGCACATCGACCTCGACCGGGTGGCCCAGGTCGCTGCGCGCACCGAGGTAGATGTGCCACTTGTTCGCGTCGGCGCCGAAGGGGAAGACGGCCTCGATCGGGATGACAATCTTGATCAGGTGCTCGATGTCCCACTGCACGAGGATGCCGATCAGGAAGTGCTCGGGCGTGATCTCGATGACGGCGAGGATGCCGCCCGAGCTGCCGATGGCGTCCATGCTCGGCGGGGGCGTGACGATGCGCGCGTTCATCATGATCAGCACGCGCGGGCCGGGCAGCTCCAGCAGCAGCGTGCCGTCGAGGTTCATGATGACCCCGCCCTCCATCGTGCCGATCAGCATGCCCAGGCCGAAGGCCCAGCGGTCGACGTGCGGGGTCCAGAGCTTGACCTGGGTGTCCGGGTTGATCAGCAGGTGGGGCTTGCCCCCAGCCGCGGCGAGCCAGGCGAGTGCGGGCACGCCGCTGCCCTGGCCGATGGCCGGGTTGCGCTCGTAGTGCATGCCGAAGATGCCGCGGAAACCGAAGATGCCCAGCCCCGTCGAGCCCAGCGGCAGCCCGACCGGCAACACCACGTTCAGCCCGACGTAGACGCCGGTCGCGGGGCCGCCGGCTTCGGCCGGGATCGTCGCGATCTCGAGCGCGGCGGCGATGCGCAGGTTGATCGGCCGCAGCGTGATGTCGATCTGCCCGCCGATCGTGGAGATGACGTGGCCCTGCGCGTCGGTGGTCGAGCCGACCTGCATGTAGCCAGAGCCGACCAGCGCGCCGGGGATGTCCACGCTCGCGGCGAGCGCGGTGAGTTCGGGCGGGCGCGGCTCGTCGAGGTAGGCGCGCACGCTCGCGCGGTCCACCGACACCACGCCGAGGTCCACGCCCAGGCCGATGTCGATCTCGAAGGTGAGCGGGTTGGTGCGCGACAGCCTCGCCCCGAGCACGCGCAGGATCTGGCCCAGCGGCTCGGCAATCTTGAGCGCGCCGCCGTTGGCCAGGTCGATGGTGTAGCCGCGCGAGCTGTCGAAGATCGGGCGCAGCACGAACTGCTCGGTGCCGTCGTCGCCCCGGTTGCCGAAGCGCAGGCCGATCGCCTTGTAGCGCACTGACAGCGGGTGCTCCTTCTCGATCTTGATCAGGTCGAGGATGTTGGCGGTCCAGTCGATGCCGACGTCGAACAGCAGGTTGCCCTCGAACTCGTCGCCGCGGTCGCGCTGCAGGTACTCGGCGCCGAAGACGATGACGCGCTCGACCTGGAACCACGGCAGCGCGGCCACCACGCCCGGCAGCGCGAGCGCCGTGCCGGTGAGCACCGCGTCGCCTACTTCGCCCTTGCCGCCCGCCGCCGCGCTGGCGGCCAGCGGCCAGAAGCTCAGGTAGCTGCCGAGCAGCGTCAGGCCGAAATCCTTGCCCGCGGGCGGCGTCTCGCCGGGCATCCAGCCCCAGCAGGCCAGGCCGTTCTTGTCGGCCGGGTCGGCACCGACCGAGATCAGCGTGGTCGTGCGGCCGGTGCCGGGGTCGGCCTGGCAGAGCAGATGGAGCTTGGTGATGCCGTCGGCCGGGTTGTCCGGGCCGAGCGGGGCGCCGTTTTGCAGGGTGCGCCCCTGTGGCGGCGGGTGGCCGTCCAGTTCACCCGAGGCCGCGAGCTTCTGTTCGGAGGCGGTCTGGAAATCGACCTCGGCCTCGATCTCGCCGGCCACGAGCGTGCTGCGCACCAGCCGCACCTTGAGCTTGACCGAGCGGAACCAGTCGGGCACCGGTGGTGACGCGACCGGCGGATCGACCGGCTCGATCGTCACCGGCTGGGGCGGCGGCGCCGTGGGCCGGTTCAGCGTGCCCTGCGCGTCGTCTTCGGCGGTGCTCAGGCCGGGCGGCAGTTCGACGCGGGCGAGCCACCAGTTGCGGTCGCCCGGGGCGACATGGCTGGCCCAACCCGACCCGGTGATCCAGGCGTTGACCGCCATGGTGTCGGGCGGGGCGTCGCCGGGGTCCATACCCGTGAAATTGAAGTTCTTCGCCGGGAAGGCGGCGGCGATGCGCTCGCGGGCGGTGATCGCGCGGCGCCGCGCCAGGTGGTAGTTGTACTGGCGGTCGCTGGCCTCGTTGTGGCCCTCGTAGCTGGCGTGGCCGCGGATCGTCAGGGTGGATGCGGCGGGCGCGAGGTCGAAGTAGCGGCGATAGGCGTCGATCGGGTCGCGGTGGGTGCCTTCGCGGTGGTGGTCGATGCGGCTCACGGCCCGCTGGGTCGAGAGGTTGTCGCCGACGCCGCCGTAGTGAGCCAGGTCACCGGCTTCGTTGGCCGACGGCACGGCCGCGGGCTCGTCGAAGTAGAAGAAGACGTCGAGCGTGCTCGGCACCGCCATGCCCGGCCGGCGCGCGCGCACCGTGTGCGTCTCCCCGGGGGCGAGGGGCACCGACAGGCTCGCCTGCGGCCCTTGCTCGGCGCCGCCGTCGACGCTCCAGAAGAGGGTCGGATCAGCCGGATCGGTGGTGACGAGCACGGCGTCATCGGTCTGCGAGGCGATGACGATGTGGGGCGTGTCCGCCGGGGCGCTGAGCGTGGCCACCAGCGGCGGGGCGGGCGTGGGGCCGGGGGTGGGCAGGGCCAGGGTGGCGGTGCGCCGCTCGGCGTGGACGGTCAGCGTGGCGTGGACCGGGGTGGCGCTGGTGTCGTCCACGGTGATGACGATGTCCTGGGGCGACGCCGCGCTCAGGTCGATGGCGAAGGCCATGCCGCTCTGCTCGGCGCCGCCGCCGACGCGCACCTTGCGCTGGTACGGCGCCCGCCCCCCGGAGACATCGACCACCATGCGCGTCAGCGCCGGCACCCGGGCGCGGGCCTCGGTGTCACTGACGCGGTCGATGCCGTAGGTGCGGCCATCGGTGTCGATGAAGCGGGCGGTGAGCTTCAGCTCGCCCGAACCCTGGTTGACGAGCGCCGCCTCGAAGTCGCCCCAGATGCCGTCGCCCGACCCGAAGCCGATCAGCAGCTCTCTGGCGCCCGCTTCGAAGGCGAAGTCGCGCGCCCCTTCCGGCGAGATGAAGATGCGCACCTCGGGCAGGTACAGGCCGGTCCAGTCGTCGCCGACGCCGCACTTGCTCATCACCGCGGGCGGGGTGGAGTCGTTCGAGAGATCCAGCGTCGCGCTGCGGAAGCCGATGCCGAAGACCCGGTCGTGGTCGCCGCCGACGAAGGCATAGGGCGGCGTCATCCCGATCAGCTCCGCAACGCCGATGTCGCCGGGATCGTCCAGGCTGGACACGCCGGCCGACACCAGGTCGAAGGTCAGCTGGCTGCCGATGGCGTTGCCGTGTGTCAGCCGGAAGCGCAGCTTGGGCAGGCTGAGCGACACCTCGCGCACGGCGGTGTCGGGCGTCAGCAGGCCCTGGTCGTTCAGCTTGGCCGGGTGAAGAAAAGGCGGGCGCAGCGACGGGGCATCGAGCAGCAGGTCCAGTGTGAAGCCGGTGGTCGGGTAGTCGCTGAAGTCAACTTCGATGGGCAAGGTGTCCCAGGCGTCGAAGACATCGCGGGTCGGCGAGAACGCGGGGGCGCTGATTGCCATGGCCCCGGCGGCCACGATGGCCGAGCCGGCGCGCGGCACGAACAGTTCGAACGCGATCGTGGTTTCGCGAATGTCGAAGACCGGGTCGCGCCGACTGGGGTCGAAGGCGGCGGCACCTTCATCCACGCCAGCGTCGATGCGCAGGCCTCCTGCGGTGGGGTCGATGCTCGCGTGGCCGTTGAACTCGCACCGGCCACGCACGACGACGCCGAAGTCATCGGTGGCTGTCTCGAACGACACGACCCGCACCAGCGACAGCGTGGCATGCGTGGCCCCGAGGTTTTCCCCGCGCAGCACGTAGGGTGCCACCAGATCCAGCAAGGCAAGGTTCGGCATTGCACGCTCCCCGCTTCAAGAGTCCCAGACCACAACCCCGCATGCGCACCCGATTGGGCGGGACGAACCTCGGCGGCGATCCTTGTGAAGGCGAAAGAGGATTGTGCGCAGTTGAGTTGCCACGGGCATCCTCAACCTTGTGGAGGCGAGGAACAAGGCGATTGCACGAAGCCAAGCGCTGAAACGGGGCAGGCGAATGCGGGTCAAATGAAGGCATCACAAAGGCACTTCAATGGCGCGAGCGAGGCGGACATCCGCGCGGCCTGCGGCTTTGGTCGATCGCACATCTACCGCTACCGTCTCATTACTGAACGCTGCTTGGCGCAGCATCCGGACGGGAACGTGACCCGCACGCATGGAACACAACTTCGCTTGAAACTTGGACACATCTTCTGTTGTGTGAGCGACCTCGACCGGCCTGGCCACATTTTTATCACCAACAGACGCCCTGATAATCACCCTTCTCAGGGTGTCAGAAAAATATGCTCATCGCCCACTTGCCAGATTGACGGGGGTGGTTTTTGAGCCCCACAGAGGCCGCACGACCCCGTCTGGCCGCCGTGACAGGCCTTGAGTACGCTCAGTGCGCCTTCCAGGCCTGACGCCGGCTCGCCATCCCCGCCGCCGCCGCACTGCCCCGCAAGGGGCGGCTGATCGATATTATCGTTATTTAATAACTTTTATAAACTCTCTACACTTGACGCATGGACGCCGTCAAGAACCCCTTTGCCCCTGGCGCCGGATCCCCGCCGCCGGAACTCGCTGGTCGCGATGACCTGCGAGAAACCGTTCGCGTCGCTGTAGAGCGCACGCGAGCGGGGAAGTCCGCGCGCAGCGTGCTGATGGTCGGCTTGCGCGGCGTGGGCAAGACGGTGCTGCTTGACCGCATGCGCTACGACGCGGAAGCCTCGGGCGTGCACACCGTCCGCATCGAAGCCCCCGAGGATCGCTCGCTGCCCGCCTTGCTGGCGCCGCGGTTGCGCGTGGCGTTGCTGCGGCTGAGCAAGCTGGCGCATGCCAAGGACTTGGCCGTGCGAGGCTTGCGCGCCCTGGCGGGCTTCGCCAAGGCCCTGAAGGTCACCTACGGCGACATCGAGGTCGGTCTGGACTACGAAGGTGAGCCCGGCCTGGCCGACAACGGCGACCTGGAGCACGACCTGCAGGAACTGCTGGAAAGCGCCGGCGCGGCGGCCAAGGCGGCCGGCACGGCCCTGGTGCTCTTCGTCGACGAGCTTCAGTACGTGCCCGAGCCCCAGTTGGCGGCCCTCATCACCGCGATGCACCGCTGCGCCCAGCGCCAGGCACCCGTGCTCCTCGTGGGTGCTGGTCTGCCGCAGTTGCGCGGGCGCATGGGCAATGCGAAGTCCTACGCCGAGCGCCTGTTCACGTTTCCCGAGATTGGCCCGCTCAGCGCTGACGCAGCGGTGCGTGCCATCACCAGGCCCATCGAGGCGGAGGGCGCTGAAATCACCTTCGGCGCCGTCGAGCGGATCTTGGCCGACACACGCTGCTATCCCTACTTCCTCCAGGAATGGGGCCAACGGAGCTGGGAAGCCGCTGTCGAGTCCCCCATCAATGCCGATGACGTCGAGCAGGCGACGACCACGGCCGTGGCGGCGCTCGACGAGAGCTTCTTCAGAGTGCGCTTCGATCGGCTGACGCCCCAGGAAAAGCGCTACCTGCGTGCCATGTCCGAGCTGGGTCCCGGCCCCCATCGATCCGGGGCGATCGCCGAGTGTCTCAAGCGTGAAGTCAGTTCGCTGGGTCCCGTGCGCAGCTCGCTGATTGTCAAGGGCATGATCTGGAGCCCCAGCCACGGCGACACCGCGTTCACGGTCCCGTTGTTCGATGAGTTCATGCGGCGGATCATGCCCAGCGAAGATTGGCGCACGTAAGTGCACATGGGAACGCGGTGGCCGCAAGCCCCACCTGACGCCGCATCGCCAGCCGACCGCCCCCACTACACTTGTCCCATGAGCCCCGCCACCCCTGCACTGCCCCGCAAGAAGCTCCCCGTCGGCATCCAGACCCTGGCCAAGTTGCGCGACCAGGACTGCTACTACGTGGACAAGTCGGGTCTGGCGATCGACCTCATCGAGTCGGGTTCGTACTTCTTCCTCAGCCGCCCCCGGCGCTTCGGCAAGAGCCTGCTGGTGGACACCTTCAAGGAACTCTTCGAAGGCAACCGCGGGCTGTTCGAGGGCCTGGCCGCCGAGACACGCTGGGACTGGTCGCAGCGCCATCCGATCGTTCGCATCAGTTTTGCTGGTGGTGGGCTAGGGAGCCCGGAGCGCCTGGAGCAGCGCATCTTCGAGATCCTGGACGAGAACGAAAAGCGTCTGGGTGTGCAGTGCCAGCACCAGAGCGTTTCCGGCCGGTTCAGTGAGTTGATCCAGCGCACGCGCGAGCGCCATGGCGCCACCGTGGTCGTGCTGGTTGACGAATATGACAAGCCCATCCTTGACCACCTCCATGACCGCACCCTGGCCGCCCAGATGCGCGAGGGCGTCAAGGCGCTGTACGAGAGCCTGAAGTACGTCGACGAGCACCTGAAGTTCGTCTTCCTGACCGGCGTATCGAAGTTCAGCAAGGTCAGCCTGTTCTCAGGTCTGAACCAGTTGGTCGACATCACGCTGGACCCGCGCTGGAGCGCGCTGTGCGGCTACACCGATGAGGACATCGACACCGTCTTCGCGCCGGAACTGCCGGGGCTGGACCGCGACGAGATTCGCCGCTGGTACAACGGCTACAACTGGCGCGGCACCAGTGTCTACAACCCCTTCGACGTGCTGCGGCTGTTCGACCGGCGCGAGTTCCACCCCTACTGGTTCGAGACGGGCACGCCCACCTTCCTGGTCAACCTGCTGGCCGAGCGCCGGATCTTCACCCCGGACCTGGGTCGCATCGTGGCCAGCGAGGCCTTGCTGTCCACCTTCGACGTGGACACGATGCAGCCCGAGGCGCTGCTGTTCCAGGCCGGCTACCTGACCATCGGCCAGGTGCGTGCCATTCCGGGGCGCATGGAGTTCACGCTCAAGTACCCGAACCTGGAGGTGGAGGCCAGCCTCAACGACAGCCTGCTCAAGCGCTACATGGGCGACGCGGCCGCCTCCGAGGCGCAGATCAGCCGGCTGTGGCGCGTGCTGCAGGCCGGCGACGTGGCGGCCTTGCGCGAGCTGTTCCACGCCTTCTTCGCCAGCATCCCCAACGACTGGTACCGCAACAGTCCGATTGCCCAGTTCGAGGGCTACTGGGCCAGCGTGTTCTACAGCCACTTCGCCGCGCTCGGGCTCGATATCCGGGTCGAGGACTCGACGAACAAGGGCCGCATCGACATGACGGTGCTGGCAGGTGGTGCGGTGTGGGTGTTCGAGTTCAAGGTGGTGGAACTCGTCCCCCAGGGCAAGGCCCTCGCGCAGATCCGCGACCGGGGCTATGCGGACAAGTACCGCGGCCGGGGTGAGCCCATCCACCTGATCGGCGTGGAGTTCAGCCGAGTCGACCGCAACATCGTGGGCTTCGAGGTCGAGACCCTCGCTGGGTGACCGTGACGCCAAACCGCCCACGCGGCCGTCCACGCGGCACCCAGACCCGGCTGCTGCACGAACACGCCGGCCACCTCGGGCGTCACCACTTCGCGTTCCTGCGCGCGCTGCTCGATGGCGTCGAGCTGGAGCAGGCCTGGACGCGCTACCTCGCGTTCTCGGGCGGCCCGAGCGACCGGCGGCACTTTGTCAGCCGCCTGCGCCAGGTGGTCGAGGCGATCGAACACGCGGGGGCACGGCAGGCGTGCGCGGCTGAGTTGGCGGTGGCGCTGCCAGCGCTGCGCGCGCTGCCGGACTTCGTGCCGGCCCGGGGGGCACGGCAGGACACCTTACCGCCGACCGCCACCACGTCGGCCGCCCCTTCCCTGGACGACTGGCGGTCCGCGCAGTGCGGCGCCTCGGGCATCGAGGAAGATTTTTATACGCAGGCCGAGTGGATCGACCTCTATGGGGAGGCGTTCGGCCACGCACCGCCAGCGTCGGCGTCGGCATCCATGCCCGCCCTCTCCCCTGAGCCCGCCCCTGCCCTCTCGGCCACAGTCCACGCACGCCTGGCCGAGACCGCTCACCCCGAAGTGACTCCACGACTGACCCCGGCGCAGCGCCGCGCCGTGATCGACGCGCTGGCCACCCTGGAGCGCGTGCTGGCCCGCGAGGCGCGGCTGGACGACGAGACCGGGTTCTGGCTGGGCGCGGGCCTGCCGCGCGCGCTGGCCCGGGTGGGGGTGCAGTCGCTGGGCGACCTGGTTCGCTACATCAACCTGCAGGGTTTTCGCTGGCACCGCACGGTATCAAGGCTGGGCGCGGTGCGCGCCGTGCGGCTCGTGGCGTGGCTCGTGCCGATCGCGCAGCAGGGGGACCAAGCGATTCGGGACTCGGCGCTGCGGCCCGAGAGCGACCTCGCACGGCTGCGCCAGCGTGACCTGGCAGGTGCGCCGGTGACCGATCTGGCTGATCTGGCTGATCTGACCAGTGGCACGGATCCTCTGATGCCGGTCGCGGTCCCGGTCATGGACATGGCCCTCCCAGATGCGCTCTCCGGACGCGACGGCCTGTTCCGCTCGCCCGACACCAACGTCTGGGGCGCCCAGACCGATGTGCAGGCCATCCAGCAGTGGCTGAGCCGCTACCAGGGCCAGACCCGGCGCGACTACGCCCGCATCGCCGAGCGGTTCTACCGCTGGTGCCTGCAGGTGCGGCGCAAGGCGCTGTCGTCGCTCCAGGAGCCGGACCTGCAGGCCTACCAGGCGTTTGTCACGGCACCGCCGCCGGACTGGGTGCAGCCGCGCAAGGTGCGCCGGGAGGACGCCGCGTGGCGACCGTTCCGGGGTCCGCTGGGCCGCAACAGCCAGCGCCACGAGTTCGCGGTGCTCGGCGGGCTGTTCGCGGCGATGCACGACAAGGGCTACCTGCGCGCCAACGCGATGTCCGGCCTGGGCCGCACGCTGGGGCTGGTGAAGCCCAGCATCGACGTGCGCCGGTCGCTGAACGAGGCCCAGTGGTCGTTCGCCATGGCGGTGCTGCGGGAGCGGCCGGACACGCCGGCGCGGCGGCGGCTGCAGTTGCTGCTCGAACTCGCGAGCACGACAGGGCTGCGGCTGTCGGAGCTGGCGACGACCCGGATGAAGGGTTTGCGGCAGGAGCTGGTGGACGGGGAGCCCGCGTGGCTGCTGGACGTGATCGGCAAGGGTGGCAAGCTGCGCACGGTGATGGTGTTCGACGACATCAAGGTGCTGATGGCGCGGCACCATGCGGACATGGACGCCGCGGGGGTGGGGTTCGAGGATGCCGTCAAGCGGGTGCAGGTGCCCAACAGCCTGCCGACCACGGCTGCGGGCGAGCGCATGGCCGCGAACGACCAGGGGGCAGATGCAGTGGTGCCCACGAGCAACGCGCTCCAGGACGCCCTGCGCGCCGAACACCTGCAGGGGTGGCGGCCACTGATCGGGATCCTGCGGCGACCGCCGCCGAGGCGGGACCTGGACGCGCGCGGCGTGCCGTTCGTGGACCGGGAGCGCCCCGCGCAGGCCGATCGGTACGGCGCGCTGGAGCGCTCGGCGATCTACGGGCTGCTGCGGCGCTTCTTCAGGGACGTGGCGAACGAAGCGGCCACGCGCGAGGGGGCACCGCCAGCGGCCGAGTTCACGCGGGCCTCGACGCACTGGCTGCGTCACACCTTCGCCAACGAGGCGATCAAGCAGATGCAGCCGCAGGTGCTGCAGAGCCTGCTGGGGCACTCGGATCTGCGGGTGACCTCCGTGTACGTGAAGGCGCAGGCGGCTGACCTTGTGCGGGGCATGCGGGCGATGCCGCGCCGGGGCTGAGGGTTGCGGGCGCGCAGTTGCTCGGCAGGAGAAACCACGTGCCAGCGATCCAGACCCAGGAACGATTGCGGGTCGTGCACTCACCCGAGCGCCACAAAGTCCCGCTCGACCCTCCGGGTCTCCTCTACAGGCAGACCAGCCTACCGGGCGAACACCGGCCGTTGACGCTCATCAGGTGCTGGTGCGTCCAGGCCCCCTGCGGATCGTCGCCGCGGTGTCGCGCGCGCTCGGCCTTGGCGCCTTCTTCGATGGCTTGGTTCCGCCCGGTGATGCCACCCGCCAGGCCGGCGTACCCGGGATACAGCGCTCGTGCTGCCTCGTCACCAGTTGCTCGGTGTCGATGTCCGGGCTGTTCTTGACCTGCTCCCTGGTGACGGCGACCGCATTCGGGTGTGCGGTGGCGAACGGACGAGCGGGTCGGTATGGCCGCAGCATGACGAGATGACAAGCGCACCCACGAAGGCTGCACCGCGTCATCAAGGTGTTTCGCTACCGTAACCCGACCGCTGCCGTGGTCGTCTCAGAAAGGCTTCACCATGATGCACCCCCATGCGGAACTGGCCGCCGAAGCGTCCGAGGCTGCGGCGGCGCAAGGCCAGTTCTGGGCGATGCACCGCAAGCTCTTCACCCAGACCCACGACCTGAGCTTGCCCGGACTGACCGCGTGCGCAGAGTCCATCGGGCTCGACATGAACCGCTTCAACGGTGAGATGGCCGATCGGATCTACACGCAACGGATACAGGAGCACCGGCGAGCCGCCGTGCAGAGCGGCGTCCACACCACGCCCACCTACTTTTTCAATGGCAAGGTGATCGATGTCTCCGCCGGCGTTGACCGGCTTGACCAGGCGGTCCACGCCGCACTGATGGGCCACTGAGTCGAGGTCGAACAGACGTACTGGTCGAGTGCGCAGTCACTCTGACACGCTGTTCCATTCGATCGAAGTTGGCGAGTTCTATCGCAATGACCCTGGAGCTGAACAGTGACACGACGGCTGGTGATCATCGGCGGCGATGCCGCAGGAATGTCCGCGGCGGCGCAGGCGCGGCGGATGAAGACGGTGGACGAGTTGGAGATCGTGGCTTTCGAGCGCACGTCCAGAACGTCCTACGCCGCCTGTGGCCTGCCCTACCTGGTCGGCGGCATCGTCACCTCGCCGGACAGCCTGATCGCCCGCACCCCGGAGCAGCACCGTGCCAAGGGCATCGACGTGCGCACGCGCCATGAAGTCACCGCCATCGACGTCAAGGGCTCCGCCGTGACCGTGCGCGACCTCGATGCCGGGCTCGAGTCGACGGTGCATTTCGACGAACTCCTGATCGGCACCGGCGCGTCGGGCCTCTGGCCGCGCTGGCCCGGCATCGACGCGAAGGGGGTGCTGCAACTGCGGACCCTCGACGACGCGGCGGAAGTGGAACGATGGCTCGTGGCGGGCGCACGGCGAGCGGTGGTGGTCGGTGCGGGCTACATCGGGCTGGAGGTCGCCGAAGGCCTGCTCAAGCGGGGCCTTCACGTGACGGTGGTGGAGCGGCTCGATGCGCCGATGGGTGCCGTGCTCGATGCCGACATGGCCACCGACGTCGCGGGCGCGATGCGGGCCGCAGGGATCGACCTCCGGCTGGGCACCGCGGTCACCGGTTTCACTGTGATCGACGGGCGTGTCGCGACCGTGGAGACGGCGGCGGGCGCGGTGACGGGCGCGGTGGAGGCCGACATCGTGGTGATCGGACTGGGGGTGCGCGCCAACGCCGAGTTGGCGCGGGCGGCCGGCATCGGCGTGGGCGAGTCTGGCGGCATCCACGTCGACGACCGCCTGCGCACCGACCAGCCGCACATCTGGGCCGCCGGCGACTGCGTCGAATCACGCCATCGGATGACGGGGCAGTCCGTCGTGGTGGCGCTGGGGACACACGCCAACAAGCAGGGCCGCGTCGTCGGCACCAACATCGCCGGCGGCAACGCCGCATTCGGCGGCGTGCTCGGGACGGCGATCACCCGCTTCCAGGACCTGGAGATCGCCCGCACCGGGCTCACCGAAAAGGAGGCGGCGGCCGCGGGTTTTGACGCCATCGGCGTGACGACTGAGGCATCGACTCGCGCGCAGTACTACCCTGGCGCGCAGCCGATGAAGGTCAAAGTGGTCGTCGAACGTGGGAGCGGCCTCTTGCTTGGCGCGCAGATCGTGGGCGGGGCGGACGCGGGCAAACGCATCGACGTTCTGGCCACGGCGCTGTGGAACAGGATGACCGTGGCGGAGGTGGCCGGGATGGACCTCTCCTACGCGCCCCCGTTCTCGTCCGTCTGGGACCCGGTCTTGCTGGCTGCTGGCAAGGCGGCTGCCATGATCTGAACGAAGCCGGCGAACTGGTCGCCGTCCGATGTCTTGCCAGCCGTTCCGCCAGTGGCGCCTGGTGCGCTGGTCGTCCGCTTCGACTGTGCGGCATGACACAGACAGATCCGCCTGGGTCTGCCAAGCTGACAGCTTGATTCCACCACTGCAGCGAGGCGTGTGCCGTGATTCGGCACATCAGACACCAACCATGCATGCACCAACCATCTGCCCGCGACCGGACCTGATGTACGGCGCAGCCGGACAGGCTTTCCTGTTCATGCCGTTCGATGCCATGCGGTTCCAGTACGCTGGCGCCGTGAAGGCGGGTCTGATTCAGCGATCCATTCTGGCTTCCGGCCAATTGGAGCGAGCGCTCGGCGCCCTGGAACAACTCGTCCTGGGGCCACTGGCCCGGCAGCGGTGATGTCGCGGGAAGGGCCGCGGTCGCCAATTCGAGTGCATGGACCGAAGGAATGACATGTCCAATCCCTGGTTGAAGAAGAACCCGTTCATGAGCATGTGGCTCAGCGCGGCAAACCGCATGGCCGGCTCGCTCCGTGGTCAAGCCACCGCGCAGACCAATCGACTGGTGAAGGCGGCAGTGACCGAGGCCACGAACGAGAACATCAAGTGGTGGACTGCGGCGATGACCGCACCGGCCGCGAAGAAGAAGGCGAGCCGCAAGGGCTGATTTCGGGCTTCCGCGATCTGGCCTGGAGCCGCAGATCGAGCGCCTGTCCTACGGCGTGTCGGCGTGTCGGGTGCTGGATGGACGGGGGCGTCCCGACGACGATGGGAGCACCCGTTCCAGGAGTGACCCCCATGAAATCACCTGCCGCCGTTCCTGCTGACCGTCCATCCCGCGCACTCCAGGTGGCGGCGGTGATCGCGACAGCACTGGTGCTGAGCGCTTGCAACAAGAAGCCGTCTCAGCCTCCGTCTCCCGTGGTGGCGCCGGCTCAGAACCCGTCGGTGCCGACCTCATCGGGTGCCGCCGACCCGTCGGTGCCAGAGGCAGGTTCGGTGTTGACACCGGCCGTTCCCGCCAAGGCAGACCCTGCTGCCGGGCGGTCCAACAGCGCGATGAGCCGGACCCAGGAGTCCAGTGCGATGCCCCTGCCCGGGCAGAACAACGACCACTCTGCGCCGCTGACGCCCGCCAAGCCGGCCAGCGGGCAGTAAGTCCTCCCAGGTCGGAGGGTGCCCACCCCAGGTCTGCAGGTGTTCCGTTTCGCGACGACCGGGGTGTCCCGGCTGGCAGGGCATCAGGCGCGGCCACCGGGCCGTCAGTCGATCTGCAGGAACACGCGCCCGGCTTCGACCTTCACCGGATAGCTGCGCACCGCTTCCGTGATGGGCGCGCAGCTCGGGCTGCCGTCGCGCACGTCGAACTTGCCCTGGTGCAGCGGGCATTCGATCTCGTGGCCGTCCAGGAAGCCATCGCACAGGCGGGCGTGGCCGTGGGTGCAGAGGTTGTCGGTGGCGTAGACGGCCTCGCCGACGGTGTAGAACGCGATGTCGCGGCCGGCCACGGCCACGCCCATCACGTCGTCTTCGGGCAGGTCGTCGGCGGACAGGGCATCGACCCAGTTGGTGGTGCTCATGAATACCTCGGTTCGGTTGGATGCGGGTCAGGTCAGATCGGGTAGATGATCGAATTCGGGATCATCTCGGAGTCATAGATGCACTCGCGCGAGGCGAATTTCAGCCCCGCCGGCGTGCGCACCACGACGTCCAGATAGCGCCCGGTGTTGAACACGGTCGAGACTTCGGACAGCTTGGTGCGGAACACCGCGTAGTTGGCCTCGCAACGCCAGCGTCCGTCGCCGGCTTCGTGGACCACGGGCGTGCCCACGACATGGCGCTGGTAGTAGGGGTCGTGGAACAGCGTTTCCTGGATGCCGTAGACGCGGTCCTTCAGCATCCCCTTGCTGGTGAACGCGAGCGTCGCCAGAGGGAAGCCGCGCTCGTGGTTCTCGCGGGGCTGCAGGCGGTAGACGCAGTCGTCGGTGAAGAACTCGGGCCAGAGATCCCATTGTCCGGAATCGACGGCACTGGAATAGTCGGTGTAGAGCTGGGTCAGTGCGAACCAGTCTTCAAAGGTCAGGGGGGTCGTCGTGGTCGTCATGGCTCAGGCCTCCATCACTTCGCGCCAGTACCGGTACATGCCCCGGATCAGCGTCTCGGTGACCATGTGCTCGGTGTCCTCCACCGTGCGCCCGCCGAGTTCGGCCACGGCGCGGTGGAAGGGCTTGCTCTCGAACGCCTGCTGCGAGAACTCGATGACCTCGCCGTCGTCCGCCGAGACGAAGCCAGCCGGGCCGAACAGGTTAGCCTGACGCAGGCGCCGCTGGGTCATTTCCTCGCTGTCGTCCTCGAAACCGAAATGGGTCCAGACGAAGTCGAAGCTGCCATGGCCGTTGGGCTGGATGTGGCGGGTCGAGACGCTGTTGACCTGCTGCTGCAGGATCACGCTCGGGAAGATCGTCGTCATCACCGCGGTCGGGCCGTTCCACCAGGGCTCGGGCACGATGTCGAGGAAGCTCGGGTCATGGAGCTGCATGGACGCCTTGAAGCTCGACACCTGCGTGACCTGTGCGGTCTGTTCGGACTTGCCCGCCGTCCCGCGGGTGGAGATCATCGCCGCGTGGCGGTGGTGCTCGTCCATGCGCAGCTGCGACTTGTTGTCGGCACGCCAGAGGCCGAAGGTGACGAACCAGGTGTGCAGCAGGCCCGGGTGGTACGGATCCTTGATGTTCTCCTGCATCAGCTTCCAGTTGCCGGGGATGCGCTGGCGGTTGTAGCCGAGGATCTTGAGCTGGCGGCCATTGAAGAGGCGGTCGAAGTAGCCCAGGATGGTCGGGCCGAGGTAGTCCTCCAGCGACTCGATCTCGTGGTCGAAGGAGGCGAAGACCACCCCGCCGCGCACGGCCACCTTCAGCTTGGTCAGGTTGTGGTCGCTGGTCTTGAAGTCCGCCGGCATCCCGCCCTGCACCTTGCCGTCCTGCTTGACGCCTCGGCGGAAGGGCACGCCCTGCAGATCCCCCTTGAGGGTGTAGCTCCACTGGTGGTAGGGGCAGACGAATTCCTTGCGGTTGCCGTGGCGCTCGCGGCAGAAGCGCATGCCGCGGTGGGCGCAGACGTTTTCCATCACGTTGATCGCGCCGTCCGTGTCGCGGGCCATGATGACCGAGCGCTCGCCGATGACGGTGCGCTTGAAGTCGCCCGGGTTCGGCACTTCGGCTTCGAGGCCGACGTAGCACCAGTGCGCCTTGTAGAAGAAGCGTTCCAGCTCGCGCTTGTAGATTGCTTCGTCGGTATAGGCCAGGAAGGGGATGCGGTGGGTGCCGTCGCCCTCCCAGGTCGGTTCGGTGGGGAAGATCGTCGATGTTTCGCTCATGGGTGTCTCCTGGGTCAGCTGCCTTGGCTGTAGAACGCATCGGCATGGATGTGCGCCGCCTCGATGCCCTTGCGGCGCACCACCACCGTGGCCGCCTCGACCATCGGGGGCGAGCCGCACAGGTAGGCGCGCCAGCCGCCCAGCGCACCGTGGTCCTGCTCGATGGCGTCGGTGACCAGGCCGCAGCGCTGCGTCGCCGGGTCGCCGCCGGACCCTACCACCACGTGCACGTGCAGGGCGGGGTGCACTTGCTGCAGGGCTTCGAGCGCCGGCAGGCCGTAGACATCGCGGGGCGAGCGCACGCCGAAGTACAGGTGGATGGGGTTCGCCATGCCCTGTGCGACCGCGCCGCGCAGGATCGACAGGATCGGGGCCAACCCGGTGCCGCCGGCGACACAGAGCATCGGGCCCTCGTGCTTGCGCCGCAGGTAGGCCGAGCCGAGCGGCCCGCTGACCCGGACGGCATCGCCCACCTTCAGGTCCTGGGCGATGTAGCCGGTCACGCGCCCGTCCGGAACCAGCCGGACATGGAACTCGAACACCGCGTCGCCGCTCAGTCCGGCCATCGAGTACGGCCGGATGTGCTGGGGCGTGAACTGCAGCTGCACGTACTGCCCGGGCGAGAACTCGATCGGCTTGGCCGGGCGCACCACGAGGCGCCGGATGTCGTGGGTCAGCGCCTCGATGGCGACGACGGTGCCCTTGACGATGCGCGCCGGATGCACCACGACCTCGTCGGACTCCGGAATCTCGATCGTGCAGGGCTCGGTGAGGTAGGTCTGGCAGGCGAGCACGTAGCCATCGCCACTGGCGAGCGGGTTCTGCTGCTGACCGCCGCCGTCCATCACCTCGCCTTCCAGCACCCGGCAGCGGCAGGTGCCGCAGCGCCCCGCCATGCAGGAATAGGACATCGGCACCTGGGCCTCCTGCAGGGCCTGGAGGAGGTTGGCGCCGGGTTGGACCCGGATGACGCGGTCGAGGGGTTGAACGAGGATGTCCATGGCAGCTTCGGTGGGGTGAGCCGCATCATTCCCGCTTTGTCTCGATCAGCCAATAGAATCCAGTGAATGTGATTCATCACTGAAAATGATGACTACGATGATGGTGATGTGGATGGAGAAGCCATGGAACTGAGGGACATCGATCTCAACCAGCTGGTGGTGTTCCAGCAGCTGATGGTCGAGCGGCGCGTGTCGAAGGTGGCCGAGAACCTGGGCCTGACGCAGCCGGCCGTCAGCAACACGCTGGCCAAGCTGCGGCGGCAGTTCGGCGACGACCTGTTCGTGCGCACGCCGGCGGGCATGATGCCGACCCCGTTTGCCGAGCAGCTCGGCGACACCATCGGCTATGCGCTGGGCATGATCCACAGCGGCCTGAACCAGCACAGCCGCTTCGACCCGGCGAGCGTGCAGCGGGCGGTGACGATCGGCATGACCGACATCGGCGAGATCGTGTTCCTGCCCCGGCTGCTCGAACGCCTGCGCCAGGAGGCGCCCGGCCTCTCGCTCGGCACGGTGCGCACCACGGCCACGACCCTGCGCGACGACATGGAGGCCGGCAAGGTGGACCTCGCCATCGGGCCGCTGCCGCAGCTCAAGGCCGGCTTCTTCCAGCGGCGCCTGTTCCGCCAGCGCTACGTGTGCCTGTTCCGGCAGCAGCACCCGCTGGACCAGCCTGGGCGGCCCCTGACCCTCGCCGACTTCAAGGCCGCGCCGGTGCTGATGGTCATATTTCTCTCCAACCACTGTCCGTTTTCGCACGCGTCCGAGGCGCGCCTCATTCCGCTC